>URRM01000014.1 GCA_900550295.1 uncultured bacterium | reverse complement strand
TTTTTATTTGATTACATTTCTTAATCAAAATTATATTATTAAGACACAAAGAGGGAAGAGGATAAGTAATAAGATGGCAAAGGCAAACTTAAAGGTTAAAGAAGCACAAGAACGTGCTAACTTGAATGTAGTTACAACCAATCCGATTAAAACAGTTGCTTATAATGATATTAATTTAAAAGAATGGAAAAATTATCCGGAAGTTAAAACTGATACATTTTGGCAATTCCCAACAAGATTAAGAACCGGCGGTCATTCTAACGAATATCACGGAAATTATATTCCACAAATTGCTCAACAACTTTACGAAAGATACACAAAGAAAAATGATGTAGTTTTAGATTTGTTCTTTGGTTCAGGTACATCCGGTATTGAAGCTATCAACGAAGGTCGCCGTTGTATTGGTGTTGAACTTAAACAAGAATTAGTTGATCACGTTAGCGAAAAATTTACACCAAAACAATTGGTTACAGACGTGAACATTATATGTGCTGATTCAACAACTGAAGAAGCAAAAGAAAAAATCCAAGCCAGATTAGAAGTTATGGGCGAAGAAAAAGCACAGCTTCTAATCTTGCACCCACCCTATGATGACATTATTAAGTTTTCAGATAAAAAAGAAGACTTGTCAAACTGTTCATCAACAGAAGAATTTTATGATTTATTTGAAAAAGTAGCTAAAAACGGTTATGACTTACTTGAAAAAGGTCGATTTGCTGCGTTAATCATCGGTGATAGCTACAAAAATTCTCAAGTTCAACCTTTGGGCTTTAGATGTATGGAAAGAATGCAAAACTTAGGCTTTATCTTGAAATCAATCATTGTTAAAGATATTCAAGGTAACGAAAGAGCTAAGGGTAAAACGGCTAATTTATGGCGCTATAGAGCTTTAGCAGGCGGTTTTTCAATCTTCCAACACGAGTATATTTTCATATTCCAAAAGGTTAAATAATTTTATTTCACACACTATTATTTTACACATGAAGAAAATACTTCATTTACCCCAAACCCACCCACACAAATAACACAAATCGAAAACGGCGGTTGCATTCGTAACCGCCGTTTAAAATATCTTAAGAGTTTTTTAATTACTTCCTAATGAAATTCCTGTAAAGAAGCTGATTACAACTAAACCGGCGATAATACAATAATATGCAAAGAAGTTCATTGAAAATCTTGCAACAAATTTCAAGAAATACTTGATACAGAAGTAACCAACAATGGCAGAAACGGCAGTTCCGATGAGAATTGCTGTCCAATTAAAAGTTACAAGCTCATGTGGATTGATTTCTAATATTGGGTAGAAGATACTTGTACCAAGAATAATTGGGATTACAAGTAAGAATGAAAATCTTGTACTTGTAACTCTGTCTAATCCTGTAAACAAACCTGTGGCAATTGTCCAACCTGAACGAGAAAATCCCGGAAATGCTGCCAAACCTTGTGCTAAACCAATAAGAATAGCGTGTTTTAGGCTTAATTTGTCAGTATGTTCTTTTTGGTGTTTTGATTTGAATTCACTGAAAAATAACACGATACCTGTCATCATTAGTAAAAATGCAACCATTTGTGGGTATACCATTAGTTTTTCAGAAATATCTTTTAATGGATATGCAACTAAAATGGTAAAGAATGTACCGATTAGAATGAATGCGCCCATTTTAGCGTTTGCGTTTGAAAAATCACGTTTTAAAATAGCTTTAAAGAAATCTTTTGTAATTTCCAAAACCTCTTTTCTAAAGTATATTAAAACAGCGATTAAGGTTCCGACATGAAGCATTATGCTCAAAAACACTTGTTGAGCTGAACCTAAGTCTATAGTAGAACCGTTAAGAACTGCACAAATATTTTGAGTAAATACAATATGTGCAGAGCTCGAAATTGGTAAAAATTCACTTAAACCTTGAACAATACCAAGAATTATTGCTTGTAATATAGTCATTATTCTGCCTCAAAGTAAGATGCACAAGATTCTCTGCTTTCCCAAACAGCGATTTTGTGTAATTCTACGTATTTTTCTTTTAATCTGTAATAAATATAGTTTGCAATGAATTCACTGCTTGGGCTTTCACCTTTAAAGTCAGGTAATTCATTCAAATCTTGGTGATCCAGGTCTGCTAAAATAAGTCTTAAATCTCTTTTAAGAGCTTTAAAATCAACCAAGATGTTGCTTTGGTCTAAGATGTCGCCTCTAACGAAAGCTTCAACCAACCAGTTATGACCGTGTTGATTTTCGCATTTGCCACCTTCGTAGTCTAAAAGATGGTGTGCTGCTGAAAATTCTACTTGTGCTCTAATTTCGTACATTTTGTTCTCCTATTATTTTCCTTCTGAAACGGTGTATTCTTTTTTGATGCCTTGTGCTTCAAGAATTAAATCTGTTAACTCTCTAACTGCACCACGTCCGCCGTCTTTTGATGAAATGAAGTTACATACACTTTTAACTTCATCTACTGCATCATTAGGGCAGCATTTTAAACCAACTTTTTCAAGTATACAAATATCAGGTAAATCATCACCCATATAAGAAACTTGGTCATAAGTCAGATTATATTTTTTCATAATTTCTTCCAATGCAGGAAGTTTATATTTTTGACCTTGGTACAACTCTGTAATGTGCAAATTTTCTGCTCTATGGCGAACAGTTCCGTTATTACGAGCTGTAATTATTGCTGTAATAAAGCCGGCATGTTGTACTCTTACTAAGCCGTGTCCGTCTTTTACATTAAAACTTTTATATTCAACGCCATTTTCGTCGTAAGTTACTTCACCTGTAGTCATTACGCCGTCAACGTCGAAGGCTAATAATTTGATTTTTGATGCCTTTTCTCTGATTAAATCGTTCATTATACAACTCCTGCTTTCAATAAATCATGTACGTGTACAATTCCTTTTGGAATACCGTTTTCATCAGTAATTGGAAGTGCTGTGATAGAATATTTTTCCATTAAGTGTAGTGCACTTGCAGCGTATGAGTCCGCTTTTACTGTTTTTGGTGATTTTGTCATTGCATCAATAACTTTCAAGCCCTGAACATCTTTGTACTTGATTAAGTTACGTCTAATATCACCATCGGTTAATACACCTGTTAAAATTCCGTTTGTGTCTGTAATTATTGCAATACCAAGTTTGTGGTCTGAAATAACTTGGATTACATCAGTAAATAAGTCGTTTTCTTTTGAAATTGGTAAGTTTTCGGAAATCATCAAATCTTTAACTTTTCTTGTAAATCCTTTACCTAGAGTTCCTGATGGGTGGAAGATTAAGAAATCTTCTTCTGTAAATCCTCGTTTTTCTAACAAACACATTGCTAATGCATCGCCTACAGCAAGAGTTACTGTTGTTGATGCTGTCGGAGCTTTTCCTAAAGGACATGCTTCTCTTTCTACAGAAATGTCTAAAACAACGTCACTGGCTTTGCCTAAAGTTGATTCTGGATTGCCTGTAAATCCGATAATCGGTAAACCAAAGCGTTTTAATAATGGTAGAAGGTTCAACAATTCCTGTGTTTCACCACTGTTAGAAATTGCAATAACAACGTCTTCTCTTGTAATTAAGCCCGAATCTCCGTGTGTACTTTCTGCAGGATGTAAAAAGTATGCCGGAGTTCCTGTAGATGACAATGTTGCTGCAATTTTTTTTCCAATTTGTCCTGATTTCCCCATACCGGTAACAATTACACGTCCTTTGCTATTATAAATAGCATCAATAGCGTTGTTTAATTGAGTTTCATTTAGGTTATCTTTTGTTCTAAGAATAGCTTTTGCTTCAATATCCAGAACTTTTTTTGCTGTATCTGTAAGATTAATTGTTTGCATAATTAATTTCCTTTTCTATATTATACAATAATATCCTCTAAAAGTATTAGTTTTATAAAAAAGTTGAAATTTTTGTTAAGTTATAGCCGATATTCTTGCTATAAGAGAGATAAGAGAAATATAAAATGTTACAAGCAAAAATTCAAAACGATTACATTACACCAGTTGAAAAAAGTACAGATAAAATTTTAGAATTTATTAAAAAATCAATAAGAAAAAGCAAATCTTCTGATATGAAAATAGATATATCATCATTAAATTTGTTTGATGCTTCGAAAGTGGCTACTGTTGCATCAACATACCATTATTTGAAATTTAATGAAGGTAAAATTGATTGGCTTGTTGGTTCAAAAGAAGTTGAAAAAATGCTTCGCCCGCTAAATTTAGGAAATAGTAATTTTATATTTGTATAGAAATAAAATAAATTAGTCAGTTGTCGAATTCCATTTCACCGTTCAAATCTTAACATGCATGTTAAAAAGTAGGTGATATTATGACAACAAAATTATACCAAGTTCCGGTATGTGAACTTAAAGAATTGAACAATTTATTTATTGAAATGACTGCAAAAAATTGTAATCAACGCTGCAAAAGTTGTTACATTGATTTTCCGTTCTCAAAATCTCCAAAAGATTTTATAGAAGTTGATAAAGTTAAAAAAGCGTTAGAAGATACTCAAGGTGAAAATATTTACTGTATCTATTTTACAGGTGCTGAACCAATGTTGCATCCTGATTTTAATGCCATTTTAAGACTTTGCTTAAAGCGAACGAATGTTTGTATTTGCACAAATGCTTCTCTGTTGAACGAAAAAAAGGTTCGTTTTTTGAAAAAAGTTGAGGATGAAGGTGAAAATGAAATTATATTCATGCTCCCATTAAATCATTACAACGAAATTAAAAATGATGATATTCGTTATAGAGGTTCTTATCGACAAGTTATGCACGCTGTAAAAAATCTTGTAAAATATGATTTTAACCCTATTTTCAGTGTTACAAATTTTTATAACGAAAACAAAAAAACTTTGATAACAGAGTTTGTTAAAGCTTTTGCAAACCAAAATGTACAACTTGATGATTCAAATTTTCAAATAAATGAATATTTTAATAAATATACCAAAGAAATTGAGTTGGTTGAAAACTATGGCAAGTTAGATTGTCAATACGGTAGAATTCTTACAGATAAAGGTGTATACGTCTGCCCATTCTTGGCTAATGATCATAGAGGTCGCATGGGGGCAGATTTTACTGATTATGGTAAAAAGGTTTGTCTAGAAACTCCATATTGTGTAACGTGTGCTAAAAACAAGGAGAAAATGTTCTCGATAAATTATAACCATTTTATTGAAAACTAAAAATAACAAAGAATGATATTAATAAAAAAGGTTGAGCAAGAACACTCAACCTTTTTTGTTTTATTTTATTTTGTTGGCACTAATTTTTCACTTAAGTATGCGATTGTTTTTGGGAAGTGTTGTTGTAAATATTGAGTTCTGATACCTAATATATCAACTGTTTGATAAGTATTTAATAAGGCATTTGTTTCTGCAATAGTTTCTTCACGACCTCTTTGCGGTTGACCTTGAACAGCTTCTTGTTCAATAAAGTAGTCAATATGGTTTCTTTCGTTTGTTGGGAATTCTTTTAAGAAGTTTTTACGTTCTTCTTCATAAGTTTTCTTAAATGTTTCATCTTCGTGAAGAGTGTCTAAAAGTTTAGCATCAATAACTTCACCTTTATCATTTTTTACTAAATCAACAAATCTGCTACCCATATCTGTTGAGTGTCCTAATTCGTGTAAAAATACAAATGGATCATCTGAAACATCTAATGTGCTGAATGCCATTACATCTTCACCTACTTGATAAATATTTGGCATGCAATATGAACCTAATTTATTGTCGATATCTTCAATGTTCACAACTGTATTTGCAACGTTACGTAGTTCATCCCCGGAGATTTTCTTTAACATGCTAACAATTTTATCTTCACTTGCTTCAACTTTTTTCGGATTATTTCTATCTGTGTCTTTTTTAGGTACTACAAAGTTTTTGATAGGAATTTGGAAAGTTTCATCTTTCTTTTCATCTAAAATATTCAAAGTTTTACCTTTTTGGTCATATTCAATTAAGTATGACTTGTTATTTCTTGATGAACGGAATTTGTTTTCACCTAAAACTTCAAAAGATTGTGATTGGTTCATTAAAACTTTTCCATCCGGTGTTGTGATTTTGTAATCTACAATTCTGTTACCTTTTGGATCATCTTCATATCTGAATTGAGTTCTTGTCATATCAACAGAACGTAAATCTTTTTCAATTAAAGTATGACCTGTTTTCTTATCAACTGTAGCTTTTGAAATTTGTCTTGTTTTCCCATTTGGAAATTCATATTTTACGTTGAACATACCGTCAACGTCAGATTTTTCATAAGTTTCTTTTCTGATTAATCGTCCTTGTTCATCACGTCTGATTTTTACAGCTTCGGTCATCATTGGATAACCTTCTTTTGAAAATTCAAATTTGGTTTCGTTTAGGGTATTTGTTCTAAAATCTGTTGTCAAAACTTTTTTAGAAACCGGATTACCTGCTTTATCGAATTGAAGTTTAACGCTTTCTTGTTCTAATACATTCAAATCTTTATCTAAAAGTCTTAGGTTAGAATCTTCTTTGCCTAAAGCTTTCATAACGTAGTTATTTTCTTTATCATAAGAGCATCTGCGAAGTGTAACTTTTTTAGTTCCGCTTGTAGACATATCTTTAGCCATTTCTAAGACTTTTCCTGCATCAAGGTTATCTTCAACCATTAATTCGCTACTTTTTGAATCCAATTTTAATGGAGTCATTTTGTTGTACATCTTAGAAATTGAATTTAACAAGTTATCTTTTTTAGGTGCAACTTTAGGTTCAGTTGTACGCTCAAAAGTATCAGGCTTTTGAGGTGCTAAATAAGGTTTCTTTTCATTACCTCTTTTGTCATCTACTTTGCCTGAAAAACTAACGTTTAATAAATTTTGAATATTCATTTCTTAATCCCATATAAAAATAATATATACCGATATTTATAAAACGAATTTAAACATGAAAAATTGCCAAATTTACACTTAATTTGTGAAAAATATTACTATTTTGTAAAATAAAAAGATGCGATTATATCTCGCATCTTTTTATTTAAATTATAAAGTTTGTTCTATGCATCAGCTTCTTCACATTTTTTGTACCAATTTTTGTTAAATGCCCAAGCTATTTTGTGTCGTTTTGCATATTCGCATAAATCTTTTTTGATTTCCGGTGCCAAGATGTACATTGTAATAATGTTTGGTACAGACATTGAAATCATCATTGCATCTGTAATATTTATTACTGATGTTACACTCATAACTGAACCGATAACAATAAATGCACAGTAAATTAATTGGAATGTTAAAGTACGTTTTTTACCTTCACCAAATAGGAAATTCCAAGATTTTTGTCCGTAATAAGCCCAAGAAATAATTGTTGATAAAGCGAATAACATAACTACTACAACTAAAATGTATGGGAAGAATGAAATTACAGATTCGAATGCTGATGAAGTTAAATTTACACCTGAAATTCCGCCACCAGGTTGATATGTACCAGTAATAACAATTACGAATGCTGTTAACATACATAATAAACCTGTTAATAAAGGTTCAATTAAAGATACAAAACCCTGTGACATTGGTTCTTTTGTTTTTACTGTAGCGTATGCGATTGGAGCAGAACCGGTACCAGCTTCATTTGTTTGAACTGAACGGCGTAACCCCATAATGATAGTACCAAAAATACCACCTGCAACTGCTTCTGGGAAGAATGCTTGTTTTATGATTACAAATAATGCGTGTGGAATATGAACAATATTTGCACATATTACAATCAATCCTGAAATTATATATAATGCACACATAAATGGTACAATTTTTTCTGTAACTTTTGCGATACTTTTAATACCGCCAACGATAATTAAACCGACCATTATAGCGACAATCAAACCTATTAACCAGTTTTGACCGGTTAAATTCAAGCCTAAACTTCCTGAAATACTGATAACTTGCTCTACAGTTTGGTTAATTTGAATCATGTTTCCACCAGTAAGTCCGCCACAAATACATAGTATAGCGAACATTACTGACAACGGTTGACCTAACCAACGCATTTTTTTACGAGTTAAACCATGAGCCATATAATGCATTGGACCGCCTGAAATTGAGCCGTCTAAGTTAAAACGTCTGTATTTTACTGCTAATGATGCTTCTACAAATTTTAGTGACATACCGAAAATTGCACCAACAAAAATCCAAAAAGCAGCTCCAGGACCACCCAATGAAATTGCAATTGCAGCGCCGGCAATAGAACCCATACCGATTGTGCCTGACAAGGCTGTAGCTAAAGCTTGGAAAGATGAAACTTCACCGTCACCATCGCTGTCTTTATCAGTTGGCTTTTTTAACACATCAATAGCGTGTTTAAATCCCCAAATAGCGATACCTCTTAAGTATATAGTGAAAAAGATACCCGCAATAATAATCCAGAAAATGATGATTGGTACATCTGTTCCACATACCGGAATCGGGAAGAAAATTATACTTGCTATTTTATCAGAAATAGGTGCAACGTGTTTTTCTAACGTCTTATCGATATTAAGCGCAAAACATTGTTGTGCTGTGAAAATCAGCGCTAATAACGAAAACAAAAACTTGTTGTACATAAATAAATTCCTAACTACTTCTACTGAGCAAGCTTTTAACCTATGTGACTTGCCATATTACAATTATAGCAAAAATATGCTAATTTGGTGATACCTTTATATATTCTTTAAAATATTTTGTATGTATTTTTCCGCACATGTTGTAGAATCATAGTCTATAACCGTATTGTAACAATTTTGTAATATGTTATAAATTTGTCCCTCATCCATATTGGAAATATTACTAAGAACTTCTTTTATGGATTTTGAATCAGGTTTTGTTAAAAATCCATTCCACCCATATTTTATTATGCCATCAATACCGTCATCCTTTGTGCAAACAGTAATACAGCCCATTGCCATAGCTTCTAAATAAACCATTCCAAAGGTTTCTTTTACGCTTGGCAAAATGAAAATATCTGAATTTTGCATTTCTTCCAAAACTAAATCTTTTGGTAAATAACCGGTGAATTTTACCTTATTGGCGATTTTTACTAATGATTTAAACTCTTTACCTTCGCCTATGACGGTTAAACGTATGTGTTCATTGTCATTAGCTACTTTTATTAGTTTGTCTATGTTTTTTCGTTTGATTAGGTTAGCGCAAGTTACTATATTTAAAACATCTTTTTTTCTCATAGATGTTGCTTTGCGTCTTATTGGTTGGATATTAATCCCACTGGGCGCAACAAAAGTTTTATTTTCATATTGAGGATATAAATTTAAAAATTTTTTACGTAAAACAATACTTCTACAAGCAATTCCGATAGCTCGGTCATAAGCTTTTTCCATTTCCGGCTTAAAATATATTGAGTATAGAGGGTTTGTTAATACTTCTATATCTGAGCAATGAACTCCGCAAACTAATTTTCCGTCAAAGTGATTTGAGGCAATAATTCCAGAAGGCATATGGGCTATGATTACATCATATGCAGAATAATCTAGTTCCGGTAATTTATTTTTGATATCACCGCAAAAAGGAGTTATATAATTGGCATTATAAGCGCTTTTATATTGTCCAGTCGGATAATAAGGCTTTTGTCTTAAGAAAGAATTTAATACAAAATTTGGTTTTATAACATCAACACTATGCCCTAATTTTCTCCAATCTTGAACGAAACTATAAAGAGTCTTTGGCGTATTTTTTTCGTCTTTTTTTATTGGATATAAATCAGTCAAAAACAATATTTTCATAGTTGGATTATACCACGAAAGCTATGTTGATTTTAAACACTTATTTTATATGGTTAAGGTGTTGGTGGTGGTGGATTGTCACCGTTATTTTGTTCTCCACCTTCTCCATTGTTTTCACCATTTTCGCCATTTTCACCTTCTTTTTTACCTTCATCAGGAGCGGCAACAGTTGAATAAAGTGTTAATGTTAAATTTATAAGTAAAATTCTTTTATTCTTTTGATATGGATAAATTTCAATATTTTTGATATTTACCAAATAGTTGTATGCATATAAATCTTTAATGAAACCTTCAAAATCAGAGTAATCAGAAACTATTTTTAAATCAAGTTGGTTTGCACTGAAATGTTCTTTATCACCCTTTACGAAAACATCTTCTGCCGGATTTAATGTTGATTGAATAGAGTGAGTTTTAATATGATTTTTTCTGGCAATTTCAATGATATCATCTAACAATACAGAGAAAGTTGCATCAGCATCAAGAGATACACCTTCTGCCGGAGAGTAAACTTTTTTTGTCATATCATCAAGAAGACGCATTTTCTTTTTTCTTTCAACTTTTTCTTTGGCGATAGAAAGTTGTCTTGAAATCGATTCAGCAACTTCTTTTTGTGTGCCGATTTGTTTGTATAAATCAATAGTTCTTACAAATTCCGGTTGTATTTTTTGGAACAAGAATACTGCGACAATAATAATTCCCGCAAGATACATTAAAGATTCTCTGTATTTCTGAAGTTCATTCATGTTTTAATTTGTTCCTTTTTAAAAGTGTTCAATAGACTCAAGGTTTGCCGGTAATTTGCTAGGTGGCTTGCTTTGAGAATTTTGTTCTTGGTTTTGAGGTTGTGAATCATTGAAGTTTTGACTTTTTTCCGGATTATCCTTGTCTTGTTCCAGTGTTGGAACCTTCAAGAAATCATCAAATAAGAAGCCTCTTCTTCGTTTTTGGTTAGCTTCATCTTTGTTGATTGGGTCACCTCTTTCGTCCCTTTCAACAGCATTTAATTCTTCGTTTAACTTATTAAGTTCTTCATCAGTTAAGTTTGTAATTTCAAATTCGTAGAATGTTGGTTTAATACTATTCAAATCTTCTACAACTAAATTGCCAACAGAATCTGCAGACATTTCAAGTCTGTTTAATCTCAAGTCAGAATCAATTACAGACATTTTCATATTTTTGTAGAAGGTATAAACATTCTCAACATTTGTAGAACGACCGATTATATCGATTTTTTTATCACCAAAAATTCTTAAGTAAATTAACCATGTGTTAGGCGGAATGTTTGTTCCTATAGCTGTATAATAAATTAGCTTTGTACGGTTAATTGATTGAATGTTATTGATTTCTAATTTTGAGTCAAAGGTATCTTTTTTATCGATATCTTCAAAGTTTGCAAGTTCAGCTTTATCTGCTTCCAGTTGTTGGTTGATAGAATTCAATTTTTCTTGATTTTGAGTATTTAATTGGTTCATTATCGCAAATAAAATACCGGTCGGAACCAGCAAAATTAATGCTGCAATTGCTGCAATTTTTTTAACAAAAGCTGAAGTAAGTTCAATTTCAGTGTTACCAACTCTAATTTTTGGTGCAACTTCTTGCAATACGGCAAGTTCTTCATTTCCTTTACCTAATAAATTAAATTTGAATGGGAATTGAGAAATTAAATATATACCTGAACCAATAACTTCCGGTGTGATTTTTAAAACTTGATTAGGCAGAATGTTGTATGAAGCTTGCATCAACGGATTTTGAACATATTTGTTGCTTTCTAAGAATTTAATATTGCCATCAAATGGAATTTTCATTGATAACACTTCAGCTGAAACCATATCTGTTTCAGAAACAATGTATAAATAATTTGACGGAATAGTTTGTAATGTTAACTGTGCAGATGAAATAATAGCTTCATAAATTTCATCTCCTACAAAAGAACGCAACGCCAATGGCTCTTCTCTATACTCAATAACGCTTTTACCGTTTAAGGTAATCATAGAATAGCTGTTAGGGTTTATAACCATTAGGTTCCATGTTGTGTTTGGAGCCATATGTTCATCAGCTAAATTGTTAAATTCTAAAGTTTTTAATAAAGAGTTTTGTGCAGTTTCTATTGCAACAAGAGTACAGCCGATTTCAACGCAGGCTGCATTAATTTCATCAATTGCTGCTTGTTGTATAGCACCGTATAATATTTCTCTGTTATCTTTGTCACCTGCAGGATATGCATCAGTCCAACTGATAACAGGATCTTGACGTTTAAAAATGTATGAAGCTTGTTCTACTTCTGAAACCAAAGCGCTTGTAACACCTTCGTCACCTAGTGCCGTTGGTAATGAAATTAAACCATAATGAATAGAAGGAAGTGTTAAAACAATATTACTTTTTCTGTTAATTTTTAAGTCATCAAACAAACTGATTAAAACTTCTCTAAACTGGTCATAATCAGCAATTTCTCTCTTTGAATAATCATAATCAAGTGGTTTGCAAGCGTATTTTTCAATAGTCTTTGTTTTAGGATTGATTTCAATCATTTCAAGACCAATGCCCGGTGACATTGCGACACCAACAGTAATTTTTGTATTTGCACCCAGCTGTGATAGTAATTGATTTAACATATGTTCTTTTTGTTGTTTTTATTATATAATAACTTAGGATTATTATAATTTAAACAAAATCTTACGTCAAATTTATTAGATAAGGCATATTACGAATGTTAAAAGACGAAATTTTAAAGCTAAAAAAAGAAAAAAATGCGGTAATTTTGGGACACTGTTACCAAAATATAGAAATAGATGAAGTCACAGATTACGTTGGTGACTCTCTTTATTTAAGCCAAATGGCAGCTAAAACAGATGCTGATATAATTGTTTTTGCAGGTGTTTATTTTATGGCGCAAACAGCAAAAATAATTTCTCCAAATAAAAAAGTTTTGTTGCCGAACATGCAATCAGGTTGTTTGATGGCTGATATGATTGATTTAAAACAATTAAGAGAATTTAAAGCTCAACATTCAGAAATGCCTGTAGTTTGCTATGTAAATTCAACAGCGGAAGTAAAATCAGAATGTGATATTTGTTGTACAAGCTCAAATGCAGTAAAAATTGTTGACAGCTTAAAATCCAAAGAAATTATGTTTGTGCCTGATACATACTTGGGTAAATGGGTTGAAAGTCAATTAGGAAACGTAAAAGTAAACACATTTACTGGTTTTTGTCCAACACACTTGAGAATTAAACCTGAAGATGTTGATTCTGCACGTGAAAAATATCCTGATGCTTTAGTCTTGGCTCATCCGGAATGCCATAAAGAAGTATGTTTAAAAGCTGATTATGTTGGCTCTACAACAGGCATTATGAAATATGCAATGGAAAGTGACAATAAACAATTTATAATTGCAACAGAAAAAGGTGTTGTTGACAGATTGCAACGAGATTGTAAAGATAAAGAATTTATTTTGATTAAAGACAGTATCGTTTGTCCGAATATGAAACGAAATTCTTTAGAAGATATTTATAACGTTTTGAAAAATGAGACAAATGAAATTACTGTTGATGAAGAAATGGCTAAAAAGGCTCTAAAATGTATTGACAGAATGCTTGAGGTTTGTAAATAATGGAAGATGTTATTTACGGTAAGAATGCTGTAACGGAAGCATTAGAGGCTGGTACCAGAGAAATTAATAAAATTTGGATTGCAAATAATATTCATACAGATAATAAAATTGCAAAAATTAAAGAATTAGCGCAAAAAAAAGGTATTATTTTTCAGTTTGTAGGAAAAGAAAAGTTTGCTCCATACAATGAATTTAATCATCAAGGTGTAATTGCATTGACATCACCAATTAAGTACATGGAACTTGATGAATTTCTTTCAAAACCTCATCAAAATGCATCATTAGTAGTTTTAGACGGTGTTGAAGATGCACACAATTTGGGTGCAATCATTAGATCTTGTGTTTGTGCGGGTGTTGATGCAATCATGATTCCGTCACGTCGTAGTGTTCAAGTTAATTCTGTTGTTGAAAAAACTTCAGCCGGAGCAACAAATCATATTCCGATTATAAAAGTCAATAGTTTGGTTAGCGCATTACAAAGATTACAAGAATCAGACTGGTGGGTAATTGCAGCTGAGGCAGATGCAAAAGATAATTATTATGATATAAATTATACGGATATGAATTTTGCACTTGTTATGGGAGCTGAACACGCCGGTGTTTCAAAATCAATAATTAAGTTAGCAGATTTTCAAATAAAAATTCCAATGATGAAGAAGTTTAATTCATTGAATGTTTCAAATGCCTTAAGTATTATTATTTTTGAGGCTGTACGTCAAAAAAATATTCAAAATGTTAAATAATATCTTTTTTCAGGAATATATTGTAGGATAATATTATGACTAAAAAATTAGAAAATTTTGAATTTGAAGATGAAATATCAGAAGAAGGCGTCGATTTTCATAGTCTTCAAGAAGCTGAAGAAGACGATGATGACGGCGAACATATTCTAGATACAGTTGCAGATCCAAAAGTTCAAGAAAGTATTAATTCTGTTAATACTGATGATTCAGTTAGAATTTATTTGCAACAAATCGGTAAAATCCCGATGTTGTCGCCGGAAGAAGAACTTGATATTGCAAAAAAAATAAAAGATGAACATAGTGAATTCTCAAAAAATGTGTTGGTAAACGCAAACTTACGTTTAGTTGTTAGTATTGCTAAAAAGTACATTGGCAGAGGATTGTCGTTCTTGGATTTAATTCAAGAAGGTAATATTGGCTTGATGAAAGCTGCTGAAAGATTTGATTACACAAAAGGTTATAAATTTTCAACTTATGCTACTTGGTGGGTTCAACAATCTATAACTCGTGCTATTGCTGACAAAGCTCGTTCAATAAGATTGCCAATTCATATGATTGAATCTTTAAATAAAATCAAAAAGACAACAATTGATATGACAACAGAATTAGGTAGAACCCCTACAAAACAAGAAATTGCATATCGTTTAGGAATTTCTGTTGCAAAGTTAAATCAAATTATTAAATCGGCTCAACCAACTATTAGTATGGAAACTCCTGCAAATCAAAAAGATGATTCTTCAAAGATTGCAGATTATATCGTTGATAATTCTACAATTACTCCTGAATCAATGGTTAGTCAAGAAAGTATGTTAGAAGACATCAAAAAGATGTTGAATCAATTAATGCCAAAAGAACGTGATGTTTTAATTATGCGTTATGGTTTAAATAATGACGGCACAAAGAAAACTTTAGACGAAATTGGCTCTCAATACGGTGTTTCAAGAGAAAGAATCCGTCAAATTGAAAACAGAGCTATTTCAAAGTTAAAGAAGATGTGTAAGAATGAAAATCTTACAATAGGATTGAAAAATTACTTTGGTGCATAGCACAATATCTTTTCTGTATAGGTTAGGTTATTAAATATAATTTAGTAAGCTAACGTTCATTGTTTGAGAGAACATTTGATATGATGCTTGAAGTGATTGGTATGTTTGGTACCAATCTGATATTGCACTTGGTAAGTCTGTATCTTCTAAATTTGAACGCAATTCTGTTATGCTTAATTTGTCATTTGCATAAGCATCTTGCATATCATCAAATTCTTGACCTAAAGCACCTGTTCTTGTTCTTTCTGCTGTAACTTTTGTCATGCCATCATTTAATTCGTCAAGTGTAGCTCTTGCTGCATCTTCATCAATAGGAACGTTTTGAATAGCTGCTTTTAGGTCAAATAAAGCTTTGAATACACCGGCACTATTGGCATCATCCATTGTTATGTTGCCATCAGCATCTTTGGTATAAGATGCATATCCGAATATATCTTTACCGATTACGTTGATTTGTTGTTTTTTATCATCACTAATTGTATCAATCGTTTCATTTTTGCCTTCGCCAACTAAAGCGTATCTTGCGCCATCATTACCTTGGTATTGCATACCGTTAGCGCTTTCTTCGTATGGCGTTGTTGTTGTGTTTGTTCCTGAAAATAAATATTTATCTCCATATTTGGTATTTGCAAGACGAGTAACGTTATCAATGATAGAATCAAGTTCTTGACGGTAAGCTTCCATTTGGTCAGCACCAGTTGTTCCGTTTGAAACAGTCATTGCCAAATCATATGCTTTTTGAAGTTGGTCGTTTATACTTTTTAATGTTGAATCAGTTTGTGTTAATTCATTATCAGCCATTTTTAAGTTTGCAACGTAAGTTTCAATGTCAGCAAGTTGGGCATTTGCTTTGATGATTCCTTTTGCTGCAACAGCATCATCCGCAACAGATGTAACTTTTTTGCCGGATGTAATTTGTTGAGAAAGTTTATTAAATTTTGATTGTGTATTATTTACTTGACTAGTAAATGATTTATTAAATTGATATGTTGAAACTCTTCCAATTGCCATAATGTAATCCTCACTGTTTTGTGCTTACAAATCCATTTGTCGCTTTTTATTTTTATTATTTACCAAGATTAACCAGTGTGTCAAACATTTCGACACAAGCAGAAAATACTCTGGCACTTGCGTTATAACCTTGTTGGTAAATAATCATATTTGATAACTCTTCATCAAGGTTAACGCCTGTTTCTGAAAGGATTTGGTTACTAATACTGTCTACAATTGCACCTTGAGCATCGGCTTGTTTTTGCAAATCCTCTGCCTTAAGTGCTGCTTTTGTTCCCATAGAAATTAAGAAATCTTGCATTGATAATCCGCCCAAATCTGTTAATTTAGCGCTTTTTGCATTGTAAAAGAAAAGAGCGTTATCTCCATTACCAACTGCTTTTTCCCAGTTTGCAGTAGTTGTATCAACTCTTGCTGCTGCAATTAGATCCGGATTCTTGTAGACGTCATCATTAATTGTGATATCGCCTGCTGTTGTACCATCAAATAATGCCGGTGGATTTTGAACAAGTTCATCATTTACTCTATCATAATAACAAGCTTGTGTATTACCGTCATTATATTGTTGAATACTATTCATTTGGTCGATAAATGCTTTTGCTAGTTTGTCCAAATCAGCTTGAGCTTCGGTTAATGTGTTTAAACCGCTTAAGGCTCCACCAATAGAACCGCTCTTGAAACTAGTTTCAAAATTGATATTAGTTTTACCTGTTTCGTTATTGTAATAACGAACTTTTGGCTCTCCAGCATTATTTACATAATATGATAATTCACCAACAACTTCGCTGCCTCTAACCAGGTCTTCTTTACCCAGTTTTACATCGGCAGTACCCATTGCTGTGATTGTTGTTGTAACATCAGCAAGTCCTGAAATTTCAGATAATATTTGGTCACGTTGAGATTGCAAGCTTGTATCATCTTTATTCATTGCAATCTGTCTGTTAATATCGGCTAAATTTTTCAATTTGTCATTTAAATTTGAAATATCTGTGCCAAGTTGAGAATTTGCAGGAGCATCTTTTGTTCCCACTACAGATTCACGATAATTACTCAAAGTTTTATCCATTGAGTTAAATTTGTTTGCAACAGCTTTTGCTTTTTCTATAAAGTTTACACGTAAGCTATAATCCGTTGGGTTTTGGTTTAGTGAGTTTGCAGCATCATAAAAAGCAGATAAGGAATCACCAAGAGCAGAATCTTTTAGTTCGTCCAGCAAGTTTGCAACTTGACCGGCAACATCTGCACCTGCTTGTAATCCTTCATAAATTGAGTTTTGTGTTCTATAATAATTGTTTAGATAATCATTCGAAGCTGTTGTTATTCCATCAATTTTAACACCAGCTAGAGAAGCAATTTGACCTCTTACGGAATTGTCATAAAGAGGTGTGCGCATTTCAGCAAAATGAACTGTCTGACGACGATAGCCTTCAGTGTTTATGTTTGCTATATTATGAGATACCACATTTAATGCGGCTTGGTGTGCGTTTAACCCTGAAAGGGCAATGTTCATTGCTTTGTTAATGGTCATCTTAAACTCCCTTTTAAGCGTCTTCCACTATGGAACTTATGCTTAGTTCACTCGTGTCTATATTTTTCCCGTGCATGTCGTAATTATCCGTTTGCGGCATTGCTGCACTTATGATTATGTCCAATAATTTGTCTGACATTATTAGACCATGCTTTATTAGTTCCACATTTGTCTTTTCTATTAACGCAATTTCTTGTGCAACTTCATTTATCTTAACTTTTTGTTCAGATAAAATTTCTTCAAATTCTTTGTTATCCTTGCTTGCAAGCTCAATTAATGTACTTATTTTTGCAGGCTCAATGTCATTTTCTTTACAAAATTCCTCTCTTTTTTCGTTAACATTTTTAACTGTGTTAATGTGAGCCAATATTTTTTCGTCTACAACTCTTAGAATTTCATTGTTTTTCGGAGTTAATAGAGCTTGCTTTTTTTCTTTATATAAGTCCAACAGTTCTTGATATACAGTAATAGTATCATCAAGCATTTGAATAACTGTTCTGTAAAACTTTTCGTCCATTTTTTCCTCTTTGTATCTTAAACTGAGTAGTCTGCGATTACACTTCTGCCATATGTTAAGCCATATTTGATGTCTTCATCAGAAAGATTTGCTTCGCCAATACTTTTTGCAATATTTTTGATTTCATCGATATTTTGATTTTTTAAGATTACATCATTATCTTTTAAATCAACACCACTAGGAGTGTTATCTTGTTGTTTTTGTCCTTGTTCTAAGGCTTGTTGTGCTACTTTGAATGCATTTGCTGCTGTAAATGCGTGTACTTGGTTTGATGCTCCTGTTGAAATTCCGTTTAACATATCTTTTTATCCCTTTTCTTCTAATTAATTTTGTACATATCTTTCCATTTGTTTGTAAATTTGACTTGCTATTCCGATTGATGTATGCGGATTTTTTGAGAGCTGTCTACTTACTTCTGAATATACGTGTGTTTTGAATGTATCTACGTATCTTGATTCTTGTCCTAGCAATCCGCCTTCTCTGTCGACTGTTTTGTCCATTGTTTGCATCATCTTTGTTAAAAACATTGTTTCAAATTCTTCGCCGACTTTTTTTAACTGAGCTTTTTGATTGCCTGCACCCTTGATGTTATTTAAGGTGTATTGGTCATTGTTGATTAGATCTGTATTATTTAATACGTTTGTTGATATTGCATTTATTGAATTATCCATTTTTACCCACCCTGTTTTTTAAATTACCTGTAAATCAGCTTGCAAACTTCCTGCTTTCTTTAGTGCTTGAAGAATGCTGATTATATCCACCGGTGTAACACCAATTGAGTTTAATGCATTTACTAAATCGTTCAAATTGCTGTTACCGTTCATTTTAACTACACTACCTGCACCTTTATCAACGCCGATTGTTGAATTTGAAAAACCAACTGTTGAACCTTGTGCGAATGAGTTTGGTTGTGAAACGTCATTTGTTGTTGAAACTGTTACCGTAACGTTACCGTGAGCAACCGCTGCCGGTAATAATTTTACTTGAGAACCGATTACAACAGTGCCTGTTCTTTCATTTACGATAACTTTTGCTCTTTCAGCTGTTGGGCTTACTTGCAAGTTTTCAAGTATTGATAAGAATGTAATTCTATCGTTTAAGAATTTTGATGGAATTGTTACTTGAACTGAACTTCCGTCAATTGCTTTTGCAGGTGCAACTTGTGAAATTGCTTGAGCAACTCTTGAAACCATTGTGTAATCTGAATGATCTAATGATAATGTTACTGTGCTTGCATCACCAATTTCAGTATCAATATCACGTTCCATAATTGCACCACCAGGGATACGACCTGTTGAAGTGATTGCAGTTCTTGTCATGCTTCCGCCACTTCTTGCATTTACACCACCAACAGAAACAGGACCTTGTGCTACTGCTACAGCTTCACCATTTGGAGCTTTTAAGATTGTTTGTACCAAAACACCACCTTCTAAGCTTTTAGCATCGGCTAATGTTGATACTGTAACATCGATTTGATCACCGTTTTTTGCAAATGGAGGAACTGTTGCTGTAACGATTACTGCAGCAGAAGAACCTTTTTGAATGTAGTTTTCTTGTTCAATAATTGTACCCAAGTTCATCAATAGTAATTTGTTTGTCAACTGAGTTGAACGAGAGTTGTCACCTGTTCCCGGTAAACCAACAACGATACCGTAACCTACGATTTGGTTGTTTCTAACACCTTTCACGTGTGTGATGTCGCCGATTTTTACTGTTGCTGCTTGCGCTTGTATTGGTATCATCATTGTCATCATTATAAATACTATTGTTGCAATTAATTTTTTCATTTTTCCTTTGTCCCTAATTATTAGAATAAGTATTTGATTACTCTGTTGATTACACCTTCGTTTTGACCTCTTGATAACGAACCTCTGCCAGAAAGTGCAAATTGTAAGTTAGCTACTTTTGTTGAAGAAATTTGTCCGTTTTGGTCAATCCAACGTGGATCTACAACACCAGTCACAATTAAATCAACTCTTTCGTTATTGTTTACTAATGTCTTTTTGCCTTGTATCATCATATTTCCGTTTGATAACATTTGAACAACTTGAGTTGAAATTGTATCACCGAATGCTAAGTTTCTTGATGTATTTGCTGAGTTTTCTACAGTATTTTGTCCGCCAAAGTTGTTTGCAGGATCTAATTTGTAGAATGGAAGCCAGTTTTTAATATATGTTGTAAAATTATCTACTGTGTTTGAAGATTTATCAGAATTGTAAGCCATTGTATCAGTTGTTGTTAAGCTTTCTTCAATTTTGATAGAAATTAAATCGCCGATACCCATTGCTCTAACTCCTGCAAATAAAGATTTTGGAGTTGCATTGTAGTTTTGAGATGTGCTTAATGCAAACAGCGATTCTGCTTGAGCATTGTTATATAAACTCATTGTTGTTGTAATTGCGATTAATGCTATTAATAACTTTCTTACCATTTCCTTTATTTCCCCACTTGATTTTTTTATATATTAATTAAAACTTTGTTTTCTCCGATTACTCTGCCTCTATACGTTCTTTTGTATGTTTGGTTTTGTATATTGACGTAATCTCCAATCATTCCTTCGCCCATTGATTTTCCGCTTATCATTATCAGAACACCGTTACTGTTAAAATAGGCTTGTACATCTGCATTTCTTTCTACATCCGGTTTGACTTTTACGAATCTTCGGTCAATTATTTCACCTTCTCTGAACCATTTCTTACTTACCATTTGTTTTTTTGTTAGCATATCCGGAGTTAAGATGTTATCCAGTTGAAGTGAAACCTCCATTCGTTTTGTCATCACATTTGCATTTGTAAGAAGTGAATCTCTTTCAATTTGGTTTCTTGCGCAAAGAACTTCTTTGTATGCTAATGTTCTAACTGATACTATAAATTCTTTTGCAAGTTTTCCGTTTGAGTATATAAATACTTTTTTTATATCTCTCGGAGCAAATTTGTCGAAGTTTGAAGTTACAACAAATTTTAATTTTCCATCAGGTACATACATTGTTGAAAATGGCATATTTGCAATTATTACTTCCAATGTTGCATCTGTGTATTTTTTATTTTGTTGGATAATTTGTTTTTTGATTTCTTCTCTTACATAACTATCACTAAGGTTGGCAGCTGAAACAACGTTAGCTGTTGAGATTAGTAATATTAATGCTGTTAAAAGAAGTTTTTTCAATTTAATTATCCTATGTTAAATTGTTTGTCATTTGTAAGATATCGCTTGAAGATTTAATAATCTTTGAGTTAGATTCGAAGGCTCTTTCTGCTTTAATCAATCCAATCAACTCATCTACGATTTGAACGTTTGAACCTTCTAAGAATCCTTGTTCCAATAAGCCCATACCGTTTTGTCCCGGAGTACCTTGAACTGCGTTACCTGATGCTGATGTTTCTTGGTACAAATTATGACCGATTGATAGCAAACCTGCAGGGTTTTGAAATCTTACTAATTGGAATTGGCCGATTTGGTTTGCTTCTGTGTTGTTACCTGTTAAAACTGTTACGTTACCGTCTTGAGAAATTGTAATTTCTTTTGTATCGGCCGGGAATGTCATCGCAGGTTGTACCAACAAACCGTCATTTGTACAAAGCTGACCAAGAGCATCAATTTGGAAACAGCCATCTCTTGTGTAAGCTAATGTACCGTCTTCCTTCATTACTTGGAAGAAACCTTCACCTTCAATCATTACATCAAGGTTTCTGTCAGTGTTTACTGCGATACCTTTTGTGAAGATTCTTGTTGTTGCTGCAGTTTTTACACCTAAACCGATTTCAATACCAACCGGTTGATATGTTCCTTGGTTTAACATAGCCCCTGGTTGTCTTGCTGCTTGGCTTAACAAGTCTTGAAACTCTAAACGAACTTTTTTAAAGCCTGTTGTGTTTACGTTAGCTACGTTGTTCGCAATTACATCTAAGTAATTTTGTTGAGCTATCATACCTGTTGCTGCTGTTGTTAATGATCTTAACATTTCTGTTTATTCCTTTTTACTAATTATTTTTTGTTGCTTTTGTTCTTAATCTTTGTTGTTATGTTTTCAATCTACCTACGTTGATTGCTTGGGATAACATTTGTCCGCTTGTTTTAACGTGTTTTTGAAGTGATTCATAATTTCTTGTTGTGTTGATTGTATTAATCATTTCTTTTATTACGTTTGAGTTAGACATTTCCAACATTCCTTGTTGTACGGAGAACTTTTCTGCTCTTATTGGAGGGTTGTTGTCGTTATCTCTTGATATGAACTTTGAACCACCGATGTTGAATAATCCGAGTTCTTTGTCTTGAAAGTCGTATATTCCTAAAGTTTGAAGTAAAACTTTCTTTTCTTTATCGTTGATTTCAAGATTACCTCTTTCGCTTATTGTGATTTTAGTTATATCGTTGAAACCTAGTTCTCTGAAGTTGATTTGAATTCTTCTGTCTTCTTGGTCTAGGACATAATCGCCTTCTTTTGTCTTTAAAAATGAAGAATTATCGATAAAGAATTGTCCATCTCTTGTGTAACTCATATCTCCTGTCGGAGATTGGATTTTGAAGAATCCGTCGCCTTCAATTGCTAAATCCATTGGATTATCGGTTCTTTGTAGAGCTCCTTGACTAAAGTCATAATGTACTCTGTTTGTTTCAGATCCCATACTTAGTGTTCCGATATTTCTTGTGTTTCCACAAAGTAGAGTTCCTGTGTTTTCTACGACTTTTGCATCGTATATATTTTTAAACGTTAATTCTGTTTTTTTATAACCAGCGGTGTTAACGTTTGAAAGGTTCATTGCTGTGTTATCTAACTGTTCGGTTAAAGCAATCATACCTTTTGAAGCTGATTCAAAACTTCTAACTAACATTAATTGCTTCCTCCCTTGTAGTTATCGTATGTCTTCATTATGTTTTTTACATAATTTTGAGTTTCTTTGTATGGTGGAACTCCGCCATATTTTTTAACTGCATTTGGACCTGCGTTATAAGCTGCAAGTGCTAATTCTTTGTTGTTATCAAATCTGTCCATTAAGCCTTTTAAATATTTTGTTCCGCCTGCAATGTTTTGTTCTGCGTCATAAGCATTTGTAACGCCTAAGCCTTGTGCTGTAGCTGGCATTAATTGCATCAAGCCCATTGCACCACATTTTGAAGTTGCGTTTACATTGAAGCCAGATTCGTGTCTAACAACTGATTTAACGAAATCTTTATCCAAGCCGTTTTTTGCTGAATATTGTTCGATTAAACTGTCAATTTCAGAGTTTGGAACTCTTTCGCCCTTTGTGTGTCCTGCCTTTGCCGCTTCAACTTTTTTGTCTAAAATCTTTTGAAAATCCGCATCAGTCTTTGGTTGATCAACAGTAAGTGTTGTTTGTTGCGAAAGTGATGCGAATTGTCGTTCAATCGCATTAATACGTTGTAATGTCATTTGTAGACTTGCTACCACTTACCTATTTCTCCACCACAAAAAGTGCATACTACACTTTTTTCTTTTATTTCACACATTTAATTTACACTATATATACTATATTTGACATCAACCCTTTGATTGATTTTCATATTTTCATATAGACCATTGGATCAATATTTAAAAATGGACACTGTGCAGTTATGCCTCTATATGTCCTTGCCTTTATATGTATTGTTATTTTTTTGTGATAAAATTTTTCCTAAAGGGGATTAAAAATATGTCAGATTTGGAGAATAGATTAAAATATTTAAGAGATACGATTAATAGAGCTAATTATCTTTATTATGTTGAAGACAATCCTACACTATCAGATTTTGAATATGATGAACTTTTTAGAGAATTAAAAAAGTTAGAAGCTGAACATCCTCTTTTTATTACACCGGATAGTCCTACTCAACGTGTAGGCAACAAAATTCAATCAACATTTGAAGAAGTTAAACACAAATATAGACTTTATAGTCTTGATAATACAAACAATTACGAAGAACTTCGTCAATGGTACGAAAGAGTAAAAAAAGAATGTGGACAAGTAGATTTAGTTTGTGAACTTAAAATTGACGGTCTTGCAATCGCATTAACATACAAAAAAGGATTGTTTGTTCAAGGTGTAACTCGTGGTAACGGTATTTATGGTGAAAATATTACAGAAAATTTAAAAACCGTAAAAGCAATACCTTTAAAAATTTTTAAGGACTATGACTTAGAAGTTCGTGGTGAAATTTATATGCCAAAAACTTCTTTTGAAAAACTTAATGAAGAAAATTTGATGAAGGGTGAAAAAATTTTTGCAAATCCTCGTAACGCTGCAAGTGGTTCAATAAGACAACTTGATCCTGAAGTTACAGCAAAGCGTGATCTTTCAATATTTGTTTATACTCCAATTTTAGATGGAGTTGAAAATGCTCCAAAGACTCATTATGAAAGTCTTATGATGTTGAAAGATTTAGGCTTTAAAATTAACCCTAACATAAGGAAAGTTTCTGATATTGAAGGTGCAATTGATTTTATTAAAGAATGGGATCAAAAGCGTTTTGAACTTGATTATGCAACTGACGGTATTGTAATTAAAGTAGATAGTTTTGCATATCAAAATGAGTTAGGTTTTACTGCTCGTGCACCAAAATGGGCAACTGCATTCAAATTCCCGCCGGAAGAAGTTAATACAAAATTGAAAGCAATTGAAACTTCAAATGTAGGTAAAACCGGTGCAATAACTCCTGTAGCCATCCTAGAACCGGTGTTATTAGCAGGTTCAACTGTATCAAGAGCAAGTTTACATAATTTTGATGAAATCAAAAGATTAGATGTTAGAGTTGGTGACACAGTTCTAATTAAAAAGGCTGCGGAAATTATTCCAAAAGTAATCAAGCACGTGGATACACCGGAACATGATAGTTTGCCTATTTATGAAATGCCGAAAGAATGTCCGTCTTGCCATTCAAAACTTGTTATACCTGAAGGTGAAGTTAATTTGTATTGTCCAAATACTTTTGGTTGTCCTGCTCAAGCAAAATCCAGAATTGAATATTGGGTTTCAAAAGAAGCTATGGATATAGATTTTATCGGTCCAAATGTTATTGAACAATTATATTCAAAAAATATGGTAAAAAATCCGGCAGATTTATACAAACTATCTCAACAAGATTTTATGCAACTGGATTTAGTTAAAGAAAAATCTGCATATAATATGTATACATCAATTCAAAATAGCAAAGAAAGATCGTTAGCAAAATTTATCACAGCGCTTTCAATTAGACATGTCGGAAAAGAAACAGCAGACCTACTAGCTAATCATTTTCAAACATTAGAGGCTTTGCAAGGTGCAAACGTTGAAGAAATAGCTAAAATTGACGGTATTGGCGATAAAATTGCCAATAGTATCAAGGATTTCTTTACTCAACAGTACAATATCGACATGTTAGAAAATCTCAACCATTTGGGGGTACACCCAATCCATAAAGTGGTAGTACAATCAACTGTGTTGAATTCGAAAACGTTCGTTTTGACAGGTACTCTTTCAACAATGGGAAGAACAGAGGCAAGTGATAAAATAAAACAACTTGGTGGGAAAACCTCTTCTTCAGTAACTAAAAAAACAGATTATGTTGTTGTAGGTGAGAATGCCGGTTCAAAACTAACGAAAGCTCAAGAACTAGGAATTAATATTTTGAGTGAAGAAGAATTCATCAAAATGTTAAACACAGGTGAATAGATACTACCTTCGCAGTTGTCGGAGGTGGCAACAAAAGAAGGATTAGAGATGAACAAGCACTTTAGAATAATTGACGTAAACGGACTTCGTGGATTGTTATTATTCTTATTTATTTTGGTTTGCTTAGCAACAGGTTTTATTGCATTTCCTGCATACTTGGCTATGTGTTTATGGAATGTTTTAGCTCCTATGATTGCATTACCAACAATTAACTTCTTCCAAGGTTTATTGTTATGGGGTATTATTGCATTTGCAATTTATATGTTTAGCAATCAAAAAGTTGTGATTGTTATGCAATCTCGTCATAAATTATCAAAGGACAACTAAAAGTCTATAAGAGCGTAAGAGTTAAAGCTTTAAGTTGAACTATTATTGAAATGTCTTTTTAATTGTAGTTGAATTATTGTCTTATTGGTAAAACAAGACATTGCAAGTTTGCTTTCTTTCTGGTACAATACCTCGAAAAAGAAAGGAAATTACGATGAAAAAATTAATTATCACAACATTATCAATTTGCGTTATGATTTTTGGCGCAGCTTTCGCCGGTGCTGTTAGTGATGGCACTATTGATATCAATTTATCAGGAACAAAAGAAATTACTCCTAACGCTTTTCAAATGACTTTTACAGTTGAAACAACAAATCAAGATTCTCAAGTTGCAATTAAAGAAAACAAAGAAAATTCAGAAAATTTGTACAATGCTTTAAAAGCGGCTATTAATACAAACCGTGGAGATTATATAAAAACTTCTAATTATAGTGTAAGACCTAATTACGAATACAGTTCAAAAGGTAAAAGAACTTTAAAAGGTTACACTGTAACAAATTCAGTTATTGTATTTGTCAAAGACACAGCATCTGTTGCTAAATTTATTAATATTGCATCAACAAAAGGTATTACAGAAGTTGCTAACTTGACATTTAAAGCTACTGAATATGAAAACGAATGTAATGCTCTTTTAGCAGAATTGGCTAAAAAAGCAAATAAACGTGCTAATTCTGCATTGAAACCATTAGGTATGCAAACAATTGCACTAAAAATGATGTCTACAAATTGTTCAGATTTAACAGCAAGACCTTATGTAAACTATGCAATGAAATCAAATTCAAGATTGATGTCAGTAGGTTCTGAAGCAGCAACAGAAGATTCAGCACCAATTGAAGTTGGTAAAACTATTTTGAATGCTAACATTAATGCTTCTTTCTATGTAGGAAAGACAAAATAATTTGCCTATAGAAAT
>URRM01000013.1 GCA_900550295.1 uncultured bacterium | reverse complement strand
CCTTTTAAATATTTTATTAAATAAAATCATTCAACGGTTTATTTTTTGAATAATCCTCTTTCATTTTTTCAAGATTTTTCTTATCTGTTTGAGATAAGAATCTTTCTACATATTGTAATTTAGCGTTATTTTTAGCATTTGAGTGTTGAACAAGATATTTCAAAATATCAGTTTTAAAGCTACTAAACATTAAGCTCTTTAATGAAGAGGCATCAGTTGATTCAACCATTTCTCCAATTGCTTGAGATCGTTCTCTTGTATTTAATTGTTTAAACGCTTCCTTCTTTTCAGCAATTGATTTTTCTTTAAACTCTTTAGAAGTAATTGTTTTTAGAATACTTGCACTAGAAAGATTTCTGTTTGTAGAAACAGTAACTACATTATCATTTTTTGCTGATGAAGTTTTAGTTGTTTGAGTTTGTGGTTGAACATCTTTTTGAACTTTTGCTTTTTCAGCTGCTTCTTGAGCTTCTTTTGCACGTTGAGTTTCAGCTTTTTTAGACTCTGCGACTTCTTTATCTCGTTGAGCTTGTTCTTCATAACGAACTTTAGCTTCATCCAAAGCTTTTAATGTCTTTTCAGAACCTTGTTCTTTCAACATTTTAACAACATCGTCAACGTTTTCAGGATCTAATTCATAAGCATGGTTTGCTAAATTTGTCATTGCGTCTTCATTACCTGAATCAACAGTTCTTTGTGCGATTTCTTGTTGAATTTTTGCATTTTCATACATTTGAACAAAATCAGCATTTGTAATGTTATAAATATCATCAACATCATGCTTACGACCTAAATCATCTGCCATTAATTGGTTTTCTTCTTGATACTTATGGCCTTGTTTACCTTGTTCGCTTAAGTATGCCTTTCTTGCATCTTCAGATAATTCTTCAAAACCTTTATAACGTTCAGTAATCACTTGAGCTTGAACTTTTGCATCTTGAATACTAGTTTCTGACGTTACACCTAAACGAGCAACAGCTTGCCTTTCTTCTGGTTTTACTGTATCTATAACTTTAGAAGTAACTCGGCATAAACTGGCCTTTTGTTCATCACTAGCATTATTCAGATCAAGCGTTTCACTCTTTTTCAATGCAGCTTGTGTGTTACCACTTAATAAATCCAATTCAATTTCTGCACAACCTGATAGCGCACAAACTTGAGCTTTTGTTACGCCATTACTATCTGTACAGATATTTTGAATTTTTCCTCCTTTTTGACCAGTTTTTTCAAAAAATACATCTGCTATTTCTTTTTCTACTTTTTCAACAGATTCTTTATCGCCATTTAAAGCTTCTAACAATGCATCATGCGTGCTTTTTGTACTTTCAATAGCTTCTGTTGCTGTTCTTGAAAAAGTAGAAGCATCTCTTTTCATAGCTGACATGCCCGCTTGTTCAATGTTATCTGCAGAGATTGTAGCAATGTTAGAACCTAATGTTTGTGCATAATGAGTACCTTGACCAAAATCATCAGCAAGTTCTTCTGCATCTCTAATGGCTTGAGCTTGGTCAGCAGATGTTAAGCCTCTTTCTGAAATACCTTGAGTAATTGCTGCTTGTGCTGTTGTAACTTGAGCTTCTACAGAATCACGAGATGTAATAATTCTACTATTTGCATGTTTTCTTGCAACTCTAGACAAACCACCTGCAATCGACATTAAGTAAATACCTGATGTAGATGAACGGTCTGTGTTCTTTAATAATTCATCAATTTTTCTTTCACGTTCTTCCGGTGACATATTTTTCATGTTTTCTTTGATATATCTTGCCATCAAAGTTTTTCTGTCATCATCAGTTTTAATATTTGCATAATCTCCTGGAAACGCATTTTGCAATTCTTCATCTACAGAATTACCATCCTTTTGGTATCCACGTTCACCAAAGAATGCTTCTCTTTCACGAGTTGTACCATTTGCCATGTGTTCAATTACACGACCGTCAACATATTCAGATGATACCAATTTATATTTTTTACTTACTCCTTGGTACATTTTTAATTGTTCGGCCGTCATTTGTTCTTTGTGTTCTGAACCATCATCGTGAATTTTTATAATTTCACCAGTTTGTTGATTATATTTTACACTTACAACTTTTGACATTTCCGGATCTGCAATTTTACCGGCAAATTTAGATTTAACTTCATCACCTTTAGCAAATTGTTTAGTCAAGAATGAATCAACAGTATCATTTGACACTTTTGCAAAATTAAAATTCATGTTTTTAAACCAATTGTCATTTGCCTTTTTGAAATCAGCAGCATAATCTTTGCCCAACGCACCTGATGCAGAAGCTAATTGACCAACATTTTGAGTTTGTGACAATGAAGGAGTATTTGAATTTCCGCCACCAAAGCCATTGCCAAAAATAGACGTACTTTGGCTTGATAATGGAACATTTGCGTTAAATTTTGGAGTATTTCCAAAATTAAATTTAGTTTTTGATGTAAATGTAACAGGAGTCTTTTTTTGTGCATTTTGGTTGTTATTAAAACCAAATACAGAACCTCCTGCATTTCCTTTTAAGTCTTTTAAATTTGCAGTATTCTTAGCCCCTGAAAAGCTGATTTCGATGTTGTTTGCTTTTGCAAACGCCATAACCTCTTTATCAGAAGCTGTTTTTGGTAAATTATAGAGTTGTCTGATGTTTTCTAGAGTTAACGCCATAGTTTATCCATAGTTTTACTAATACTATATTTATATAAAGAGGTTTTATATTCAGTTATTGTCATGATTTCAGCCAAGTTTTTAAAATTTTTACAAAAATTTACAAACAGCCAAAACCATGATGTCTACATGATTTGAAACCATTTTTCACAAAATCCATTTTATACGTGATTTACTTTTTTGTAAATATTTGTTAACATAAAATCATCTAAAAAGGCAACTTTTTTTGAAAAAATTTCTTTATATAAGTACGAGAGATTTAAAGAGGATTTTAAAATGGATAACAAAGTAATTAGATTACAAGTTTTAGATAAAGTTGAAACACCTGTTGAAAAAGAAGAAAAAACTGTTTCTGTTCCAACTTCAAACGTTTCAAATCCTATTTACAAAAAAATGTTGGCATTTCACCACGCAAAAATCGGTGAAAAATTATCTGTTAAAGATATTTTGCGTTAATATTATGTTATGTCATACGTTAAAAATAAAATTTATTTAGCTCTGAGCAAAACTCAAAAATCAGCGCTATGTAACTTTTTAAGGGCATTGGTAAAAAAATGTCCTGATTTTGACGTTCAAAAAATATACGAAAAATTTATTGAAGACGAAGAATATTATTTCAAAATGGAGAATCCTCATTTTGAATTTCTCGAAGACCTTCTCTACGATGAAGACTTCAAGTCTGACACACTTTTGTATTTAAAAGAATGCAAGTCATATTACGATTACAAAGAAACACAAAAACCTTTAATTGAGGCACAAAAAGCCTTTGAAAAACAAAAACGAAAATTTTTGCAAGACGTTAAAATGCAAAAAGAACCACCGACAAAAAAACAACTTTATTATTACGAGCGTTTGTGCAAAAAATATAATATAGACAAAAAAGATACAAAAAATTTGTCAAAATTTGATTTAAAAACAATGATAAGTGAGATTTTAGATGAGTATAGTAGAAATAGTGAAAATATTGACCTCAGCGGGGATTGAGCAAAACGAGGCTAATGCCGAAGTTAAAATGCTTATTGAACATTTCTGCGGTTACAGTGCCATTGATATCGTTATGGGCAAACGTTTAGACGAAAGTAAGCTTAATCTTGTCAGAGAAAAAGCGCAACTTCGTGCCCGTACTCGCATGCCAATCCAACATATTTTAGGATTTTCATACTTTATGGGCGATAAGTTTAAAGTTTCCAAAGATACTCTTATTCCTCGTGATGAAACTGAAATTTTAGCAAGAAAAGCTATTGATATTATCAATAAAAACAATCTTAAATCTGCGCTTGATATCGGAACCGGCACGGGTATTTTGGCTTGCACTATAGCTAAATACACATTGAGCAACGCAACGGCTCTTGACGTGTCAGAAAAAGCCTTAAAAATTGCAGAAGAAAATATTAAAAATTTAGGTTTAAGCAAAAAGGTTAAAGTACTTAAGTCTGATTTATTTGAAAATGTGGATGAAAAATTTGATTTAATCGTTTCTAATCCGCCATACATCCCTCTAAGCGAAAAAGCTACAATTCAAAAAGAAGTAACTTTTGATCCTGAATTAGCACTTTTCACTAAAGATGCCAAGGGTTTAGAATTCTATGAAAAAATTATTAAAGAAGCTAAAAATTATTTAAACAAGAATGGATATTTATTGTTTGAAATGGGCATAGATCAAAGCAAAGAGATAAAAGAACTTTTAGAAACTAATGGTTACAAAAATATCGAAATCATAAAAGATTTAGCAGAAATTGACAGAGTCGCAATCGCTCAAATTTAAAAATATTGACTTTAAAAAATAAATCATTAAATAAATCATACAAATAGATGTATAAACAAAATGCATTATGCCCCATAATGTTAATGTGAGAGTGTAATATGCCTTTCGTTTATAGACTACAAAAAGTACTTGATTTCAGAATACGTAAAAAAGAAGAGCAATTGATGGTTCTTCAAAAAGCTCAGCAAGCGTTATACGAGGCTGAGGCAGATATTCAACGTAACAACACTGAAATTGAAGTTACAAAACAAAACCAAAGACACGCTGATTTCACAATGATGGAAGCTTATGACAACTACTTACATCATTTATGGGAAAAAGCAGAACAGCTTGAACTTGTAAGACAAGAAAAAGAAGAGATTGTTCAGCAGGAAATGCAAAAACTTGTCGAACTGGAACAAGCGGTAAAAGTACTTGAAAAACACAAGGAAAAATCAAGAGATGCCTACATTGCAGAAGAAAAAGCTGCAGAATTGAAAAATATGTCAGAATTAGGTGTTCAAAGATACTTCCAACAATCTAGAGAAACACGAGAAGAGCAAGAGTTGCTAGAGCAATATCAAAGAGAGATAGAGAGAGAACATGGAAATTAACAAAACATCAGCCCAAAAAATTGATAACAATGTTCAAGTAGCACAAGCTACAACAACAAAACCTGCCGTAAAAACTGCAGAAGGTACATCATTTAAGGATGCTGTATCCATGATGTCTGACATTGATGTTGCAAACAATGCAAAAACTGACGTTAAACCAGCAAACACAACAGAAACAGCGGGTAAAACTGTAAACTCAACAAAAGATTTTCAGTTTATCTCTACAACTGAAAATAAAACATCTTTTGATAAAACTTTAAACAAAGAAAACCTTTCAGCAAGTGAAAAGTTAAACATTCATCAAAAAGCAGAAAAAGAACTTGTAAAAGAAATCGTTTTAGTTAACAACAAACAAGTTGAATTAAAATCAAACAAAAATGAAAATCAAATGGCACAAGTTTCTACAGCAATAAAATCAGACAAAGAAATTGAAACAGAAAAAAATGATAAATCAAAATTAAACAGAGAACATTCAAAAGATTCTGATTTATTAGATTTATCAAGCAACAATCGTAATCAAGAATCAAATTTAAACGACAACAATGGAGTTTCTAACGATATTGATATCATTGACAACGGTGTTACTCCGGATAATAAAGCTGCAAGCACTATAGCTCGCAACGATAAAGACATTGAAGTCATCGGTTCAACCGCAAGTGCAGATGTTAAAAATCTCGACATCGTTGAAGATGATTTAGTTTCAAATGTTACTAAAAATAATACAAAAAACAATTTGTCACAAAACAACTTTGATTTTGACAAATTGGGTAAAAATAGTGAAAAATTAAATGCAAAAACAGAAGTTAAAGGTGAAGTAAAATCTACTACAAACAAAGGAATTACCGGCAATAAATCAAATTCAAAAGTTGACAATGACGTAAAAATCATTAAAGATATAGCACAAGAAGTTGGTGACATAACACCGGAAGATGCAGTTAAATTAAACAAAAACGATACAAATTCTAAAGATATGAAAGTTATAACTTTCGCGCCAATTTCGCCTGTACAAGAGTTGAAAGAAAATTTAACAACAAACAAAACAAACGACATTGTTAAATTTATTGATGCAAATCTAGAAACAGCAAGTTCTAAAAAAACAAGCAAATCTAACTCGGCATCAGCAGCTAAGAAAGCCGAAGAAAAAGCAATCAAAATGACAGAAGCCGATGCAAAATTCTTCCAAAACTTAGTTGAAAATAACTCTCAGGTTGCACAAGATGCAAAAGCTACTGATATGGCAAATCAGGCAACACTAAAAGACATTGAAGAAACACATTCAGCAAAAGTTTCAAAGAGTTTATTAAATGCCTTAAAAGAATCTCAAGAAACAAACAAATCTTTCCGTGTTGACTTTGACAAAAACCTCTCTGTAATCTTGAAAGTTAACCGTGCCGGCAAAATTTCAGCAGAATTCTTACCGGGAGATGCTGCAGTAGAACAATATCTAAAATCAAACATCCCATTATTGAAACAAAAATTCAATGATGAAGGACTAGAATACGAAAACTTGTCATATCGTGATCAATCAAGAAAAGACAAGGAAGAAAAACGTAATAACAGAAACAACAAGGAGAACGGCTATGAATGATTCATTTGTAACAGCGCTTAATACGCAAAAAGCCACAACCGAATGGATGAATACCCTTACAACCAACATGACTAACATGTATACTCCCGGTTTTAAGGAGAATAAGGTTACCTTCAAAACATTCTTAGGCGGTGCCGTTCTTGACAATTGCGATAAAAACTTTGGTCAAGGTAAATCTACGCCAGGTACGGCTAACGCAAACCTATTCCTTGAAGGTGAAGGTTTCTTCGTTACACGTACAAACGAAGGTAAAGTAATTTACACAAGACATGGTGAATTTGATTTCAACAACGAAGGTGTTTACACAAACAAAGATGGCTATACAGTTCAAGGTTACATCTTAAATGACAAAGGTGAAATCATGGCCGGTACAAAGTCATTAAGTGCAGACCTTTACGAAGAAACAATTACAAAAGGTGGAGCTCTTGATGTTCCGACAACAAACATCAAACTTTGGATTGATCCAAACAACGGTAAGTATTTAGGTAAGTACGATGATTACGAAATTAAAAACGACGGTACTATCTATGGTAAAGCCGACGGCGGTAAAAAACGTGTTCCGTTGTACAAAATCGCCACAATGAGTTTCCACAACAAAAATGGTTTATATGAAATCAAAGATGGTCAATACATTGAAACAGAAGAATCTGGTAGACCGGTTCTTGGACGTAACGAAATTCGTTCAGGTTTATTAGAATTGTCTAACGTTGGTTTTAAAGATAATATCGCAAACTACCAACAAGCAAAAGTTCAAATGGAACTTGCTAACAAATTAATTTCATCTCAAAAAGAATTGCTACAAGAAGCAATGAGATTGGTATCATCTTAATAGACTTTAAGACTATAAGAGTTTAGTCGTTAAGTCAAACTAAAATTAAAATGACATTTAAATAATAAATAACTTATTGTCTTACCCCTTATAGTTTTTTTAAAATTTATAGCCGAAATAACAAACCACAGTGCATTTTTAGCACTGTCTGGTTTGGTGTGAAAATTTGTTTTATTAAAAAGAAAGATTTTAGAGTAAATTCAAGTACTGAGGGTTTAACAGGCGCCCTCTTTTTTTTGCGCTTTCATAACCATTGTTATCAAGCAATTAATAAAAAGTCTGTCAATAGAATTGGCAGACATTAAATAAACACGAGGATATTAAGAGAGAGAGTATAAAAAATCTTTGTTTTCATTAGCACATATAAACTGATGCACTAATATCTTTTTATCCTTTTTATTAAATTGTTTTGTTGCTTATCGCTTACACTTATATTAAGTATTTTTAGTTCAAAAAATTGCCTTTTTAGTATTCATGCTAATTTCAGACTATTGCTCAACTCGAACTTACCGTTTATTTCTCTTCGTTGTCATTCACCATGTCGTCATTACTTCATCATTCCACTTCGCTTCAGCCTACCGAAAGTTTAAAAAATTGAGGCATGCCTTTGGCATGCCTCTTGTATATAATGTATGCAGAAAATTTCTGAACAATAAAAGATTAACGTTTTGAGAATTGGAATCTTTTTCTTGCTCTTTTTTGACCGTATTTTTTACGTTCTTTAACACGTGGGTCACGAGTTAACAAACCTTCTGATTTTAATACTGATTTGTATTCTTCGTTAACTTTAACCAATGCTCTTGCAATACCGTGTCTAATAGCACCAGCTTGTGCAACTACACCGCCGCCTACAGCTTTAACTCTTACATCATATTTGTCTTGATTTTCTGTTAAAACTAATGGACGGAATACCATCATTTCGATAGCAGGTCTATTGCCGATGTGGTCTAATAATTTTTTACCGTTTACAAAAATACGACCTTTACCTTTTACAAGTTTAACTACAGCAATTGATGTCTTTCTACGACCTGTTGCCATAACTTCTTTATTTGTTGCCATTATTTAGCCTCCTTTTCTAATACGATAGGTTTTTGTGCAGCATGTGGATGTTCGCTAGCTGCATAAACTTTCAATTTGTTAAATTGTTCAGCACCTAAAGTATTGTGTTGAAGCATACCTTTTACAGCTTTTTCAATTGCTAATCTTGGATCTTTTTCCATTAATTCTTTGAAACTTGCTGATTTTAATCCACCCGGATACATTGTGTGGTGGTAGTAAATTTTGTCAGTTTCTTTGTTACCTGTAACTCTTACTTTGTCAGCATTGATTACGATAACAAAATCACCAGTATCTACGTTTGGTGTATATTCTGGTTTGTTTTTACCTCTTAAAATATTAGCAACACGTACTGCTAAACGACCTAAGATTTCATCTGTAGCATCGATTACGTACCATTTTCTTTCTACTTCTAGAGGTTTTGCTGAATAAGTTTTCATGCTTTTTTCTCCATTTATGTTTTTAGTATTCTACTTTCAATAATGTCAATCCGTTTGGACTAACTGTTTTACCAGCTTTTTCTCGGTTCTGTGCATCTAAGACATATTCCATAAATTCTGGCTTTTCGTCATTTCGCTCAATCATTAACAGCGTTCCGACTATTATTCTTACCATATTATATAAGAACCTGTTTCCTGAAATATCCAGTATAATCAGGTCGTCATGTCTGTAACAATTTGCTTCGTATATTTCACAAACTGTATATGGATTTGAGCTTCCGGAATTCTTGAAACTTGAGAAATCATGTTCGCCTACCAAGTAATCTAAGGCTTTATTCATTCTTTCTACATCCAAGCTATTTTCTACCCTTAATAAATCACCATCAAACGCCTTTCGTTGTTCTCTGTTTACAAAAACGTATCTGTAATACCTTTTCTTTGCTGATTTTTGAGCGTGAAATGAACTGTCAACTTCTCGTACATCAGAGATTGAAATATCTTTCGGTAATAGTCCGTTTATTGAATTGATAAACTTAGAAGCAACAATATTGTTATCTAAATCAACATGAACCGTTTGTCCGATTGAGTTAACCCCTGCATCAGTTCTTCCGGAAAAGACCGTTTTAATTGGTCTTGTATTGTCCGAAGTTGGCTGAACTCCGCTATATGTGCATATCGCCTTTTCAAGTAGTCCCTGAATGGTTGGAGTGGGTTGCTCTTTTCCATTCGGGTCCAACTGAATTTGGCTTCCTGCATAATTTTTACCTTGATATTGTATTAAAAATGCATATCTGGTCATTATTATACAAGTTGAATTAATGCCATTTCGCTTGCATCACCACGTCTTGGTGGTAAGTGATAAATTCTTGTGTAACCACCGTTACGGTCTGTATATTTTTTACCGATTACACAGAATAATTTTCTTAAAACAGTTTGTTTTGGAAGTTTTTTACCTTCTTCAACTGTATCAAATACTTCACCAGTAGCAACATCAATATATTTACCGATTTCTTTATCGTAAATAAATTTTGCTGCTTGACGACGTGCATTTAAGTCACCTTTTTTAGCTAAAGTGATTAAACTTTCAACATATGGTCTTAAAGCTTTTGCTCTTGCCAATGTTGTTTTAATTTCGCCGTGAGTTAATAACTCTGTAGCTAAAGCACGCAATAGAGCATCTCTTTGGTCTTGAGCTTTGCCTAGCGTATGTTTCTTTGTTAAGTGTCTCATTGTCTTTTCCTTTATATATTATTTTGTTCTTTTCAAAAGTTAATTATTAAACCATTTCTTCTTCTGGTAATTCTGGGCTTGGAGCCAAGTCTAAACCAAAGTGGTGTAATCTTTCGATAACTTCATCTGATGATTTTTTACCGAAGTTTTTAATGTTTAATAAGTCATTTTCTGATTTCTTTAACAATTCAGCCATTGAGTTGATGCTTGCTCTTTTTAAGCAATTATAAGCTCTTACTGATAATTCCAATTCTTCAATTGTAATTGATGTTGTTGGTTCTTCAGCTTCGTCTTTTGTATCTTCAACAACTTGGCTTGGTTGGTTTACAACTACCGGTTGACCAGAGATTGCAGCGATTTGCATAAAGTGGTCAATTAATAATTGTGCTGATTGAGATAATGCTGTTGTTACATCAATTGAACCGTTTGACCAAATTTCTAATGTAACTTTATCAAAATCGATTGAATCGCCTACACGAGTTGGTTCTACGTTGTATGCAACACGTCTGATTGGCATAAATGCTGCATCAATTGGTAACATATCGATTGAAGCACCTGCTTTTGCATCTCTTGGTACATCGTGAGCAACATAACCTTTACCAGTTTCTACAATGATGTCAGCATGGAAGCTGCCACCATCAGCAATTGTACAAATCAACCAGTCTGGGTTTACAACTTTTACACCTGCCGGTAATTGTAAATCGCTTGCAAGTACAGGACCTGCTGTATCAATGTCTAATCTTAAGTGTTGAGGTTCTTTTGAATCAGTTTTGATTACTAAACCTTTTAAGTTTAACATCACGTCAATAACGTCTTCTAAAACACCTGGAATTGCTGTATATTCGTGAGTAATACCTTCAATTCTTGCAGATGTTACGGCTGTACCTTCTAAACTTGATAACAATACTCTTCTCAAAGAGTTACCAATTGTGTTACCAAAACCTTTTGATAAAGGTTCAATAACGAATTTACCGTATTGAGAACCGTCTGAATCAGTTGTTGTATTTACTGTTTTAATTTTTAATTCCATTTTCTTATTTTCTCCTAATTTTTTGGATTTGTAGCAACGTTTTAAATATCTTCAATTAGTTAGTTTTTAGTGACTATTTTGAATAATATTCGATTACAAGTTGTTCTTTTAATTCAGAGTCAAGTTCTTCTCTTTCAGGAACTCTGTCAAAAGTGATTTTTAATGCATCTGCATCTTTTGTAATCCAAGCTGATTCACAAGGCATGTCGATTAATTCTAACACGCTCTTTAAGAAAGATTGGCTTTTTTCTCTGATTGTAACTACATCGCCAGCTTTTAATAAGTATGATGGAATATTTACTTTTTTACCGTTAACTAAAACGTGACCGTGGTTAACGATTTGTCTTGATTGTTTTCTTGTAATACCGAAACCAGCTCTGAATAATACGTTATCTAATCTTGATTCTAATAATTGTAACAAGATTGTACCTGTAACGCCCTTTCTTCTTGCTGCTTCGTTGTAGTATCTTGAGAATTGTTTTTCTGATACTAAGTATGTTAATCTGATTTTTTGTTTTTCGTTTAAGTGTAATGCGTATTCAGAAAGTTTTTTTCTAACAGCACCGTGTTGACCTGATGCTGTTTGACGCATAGAAGATGTTAACTTTCTGTTTGATAAGTCTTTTACTCCGAAGTTACGGAATAATTTATTTCTTGCACCTGTATATTTTGACATTTTTCTAATTTCCTTTATTTCTTTTAATGTTGTTTTACTTTTGTAATTTACTTGAGTGCATTCACTCGTTAGCAACTACTATACACGACGTTTTTTAGGTGGTCTGCATCCGTTGTGAGGAATTGGAGTTACGTCTTTGATTAATGTGATTTCTAAACCTGCAGCTTGGATAGCTCTAATAGCTGTTTCACGTCCAGAACCAGGTCCTTTGATATAAACTTCTACTTTTTTCATACCTTGGTCAATTGATTTTTTTGCAACTGATTCTGCTGCTGATTGAGCTGCAAATGGAGTACCTTTTCTTGCACCTTTGAATCCTGATGCACCAGCTGTAGCCCAAGCAATTGCATTACCTTGAGTATCTGTTGAAGTTACGATTGTATTATTGAATGTTGATTGAATATGAACAACACCTTGTAATACGTTCTTTTTTTCTTTTTTCTTTGTTGTTTTTGGTCTTGCCATTGTTTTATTCCTTTATTTCTACTTTTGTTTTATTGTTTACTTTTTATTTGCACTAACAGTGCCGTCTACTTAAAACTTAATTACGCAGTTTTCTTTTTAGTTACTGCTAAACCTTTTTTACCTCTACGAGTTCTAGCGTTTGTTTTTGTTCTTTGACCTCTGCAAGGTAATGAACGTTTGTGACGCATTCCTCTGAAAGAGTTGATTTCTTGTAAACGTTTGATATGCATTGATACTGAACGTCTTAAGTCACCTTCGATTTCATAGTGGCTTAATTCTTCTCTTAACAATTTAATATCTGCATCTGTTAAATCATCAGTTCTTAAATCTTCTGAGATACCTGTTTTTTCTAAAATTGCTTTACTTCTAGCTGGTCCGATACCGTAGATGTAAGTCAATGCGATAATCATTCTTTTGTTACGAGGTAAATCTACCCCTGATAGTCTTGCCATTTCTTTTTCCTTTATTTAATGTGTTTTACTTTTTGGTTTGATTTGGAACCTGGGTTCCTCGAGTAATTTTTCTAGGGCATCACCCTAGCGTTATATTAGATTATTGCTTCACTCGGACAAGTCGCTCATTTCACTGCCGTTGCCATTCGCTATGTCCTCGCTACTTCTAGTTTCGTGCTAAAGCACTCACTCTACGCAAAATCTAACCTTGTCTTTGTTTATGTTTTGGGTTTTCACAAATAATTGCGATTCTACCTTTTCTTTTAATACATTTGCACTTGTCACAAATCTTTTTAACTGAACTTCTAACTTTCATTGTTCTACCTTTCTATGTTAATGTGTTATTTTAATCTGAATGTAATTCTGCCTCTTGATAGGTCATATGGAGTCATTTCAACTTTTACCTTGTCCCCCGGTAAAATTCTGATAAAGTTTTTTCTAATTTTACCTGATATATGAGCCAATATTTCGTGTCCGTTTTCTAACTCTACACGAAACATCGCATTTGGCATTGATTCTAAAATTGTTCCTTCTAATTCGATTACGTCTTTTGACATAGTTATTCCTTTTTTAACTAGTGTGTTACTTTATCATATTTGCTAAATTTTTCATTGCAAGCGGTTTTTATAAGGGTTTGAGAAGATTTTTTTAAATTAAAACTGATTGTTTATATAAAAATACCACAGTTACAACAATAAACTTAACATGGTAAAATCAAATTATTATTATATCTTACAGAATTTTGTAAATTTTTGTAAACATTTTTAATGTGCAAATAATTTGATAAACAATCACTCTATTTTTTAAGTTCTTTTATTGTTTTTTTTAATTCCTCAATTCGCTCATTCAGTGAGTCTTCAATCTGTAAAAAGTCTTCTTTTATTGATTTTACAGCATCTCTATTGTATCTTTTCAAAATCAATGACGGTTTTAATTCATTCATCAATCTAAATTTTGCAGCTTTCAATTTTTTATAATATTTTTTATCAATATTTTCTTTCAACTCACAAAGTTCCATATAAACTTTGCCAAGTGAAATTTCTGCATTTTGAACTTTTCCTTGTTCAAGATTTTGCACAACATTTTTAATCAATGAATGTATATTTTTATAGTCAGCCAATAAATTTTCTTTTTTTGAAGGCAAATAGTTTCTAAAATATTCCATTGTTTGCTTGTAGCCTGTGTCTATAAGTTCTTTTCGTTTTTCTTTAGACAAATTAAAATCTACAATCACGATATCGCCTGTATTGATAGTGACATAGTCAAAACTATCTTTGTGACCGTATTCATCTACCACAGATTTTGTTGCAATTGAGGTTACGCAACTGTAAACCGTATTTACGTAATCTATCGCATTTTTGCCGTTTTTGTCGTAATCTCCTTCCAAACGAAATTCTAAAACTCGTTCATTTTTAGGGTACAAATTTTCTGATAATTTCCATAAAGGCCAACTTTTTTGCAAGTCACCATCTACAAGTTCCAAATCTTCATATTTAATCGGTGACATCAGCCCCGGCATACTTGAAGAAATTCTGATAGCAGTCGCTACCTCAAAGTCCGGAGTTTCTTGCTTTGAAAACTCTTTGCACTTAAAGTTTGTCAAATCCGTTGTTATAATCACTAAATCTTTATCTAAATCTTTAAATTTTACGGTCGGATTTTCGCCTTTTTTGTAATTTTCACCATAAAATTTCTTTTCAATAACTTCTCTAAGCCATTCTAAAAACACTTCACCTTTTGAAAGAGCAAAAGTTTTTCCAAATCCAAAATGAATATCTCTAAACAAGTCAAAGTTAACGCCAACGAGAATTTCATATATTTCGTCTGTTGAATAGCCGACTGCTAAAAGAGAGGCAATAATTGAGCCTACTGAAGAACCTGCAAGAGTTGAAATTTCAATACCTAATTCATTCAACGCTTTTAAGGCGCCTACATACGCAATTCCTCTAATTGCACCGCCCCCAAAAATACAGGTATATTTATAAGCATTATTTTCCATTTTAATCAACCTCTTTTATTTTAGTATATCGGCATCTACCGTTTTTGTATAGTCACCTTTATTTACAGAATTAATATCAATTTTATTTTCACCTTTGAAAGTAATCGATGTATTTAATATCAAACTTTTGTAATAATTATTCAAATCTAAGTTTGGTTTTACAAAATTTGTACGATATTTGTTGTCGCAAACAAAAACTCCATATTTGTCACCCTCGTAGACCAAATGCCAACCTGATTTTTTAGATTGTAATAATTTGTACATCAAGTACTTGTTTTCGAAGATTATAATTTCAGGAGGGTTGCTTTTGAATAATTTGTAAGCATTTTCATCCATTCTGTAAACCGACATCAAATCTGACATTAAATCGTTATTATAGACTTCTTCATAACGACCGTCAATGTAGATTGTGTTTTGCGGATATAACTTGTACGCAACAAAACTTCCGATACCGAAATTTGTTAAAATTTTGCCATTTATGTGGTTTGCACGAATAAATTCAACCTCATTTATCGGATAATTTTTAAAATCGAATAAATTTTTGTAATTTTTTACAACCAAAGTAAAAAGCAAATAACCGCTTAAACAGATAACAAAGCAAGGATATAACCATTTTGGAGCTTTGTTATTTTTTAATAATAAATAAATATCTTCATAACAATAAACTGATGCGACAATAACGAAAAACGGCATCATTTTAATGTGTAAAACAGCTATGATTAGAGTTACTAACATTACAATAAATTTTGTTTTATCCGTTTTTGATATGGAAAACGAATACTTTTTAACCTTGAAACACTCTAAACACAGATAAAATAAGGCTAAAAATTTAAACGGAATAAACAAATTATAGACTTTTTTATGAAAAATCCACCACCACTCACTTATTTCAGGTCTTGGCATTGTAGAGGCTTTGATTAAGAATACAACGTATTTGTAGCCGTAAGGATTTATGAATAATACCGCAAAACAAGCTAATGCGGTTAAAATGTACCACTTGAACGGCTTTTTGTTTAAAGCTTCACCTACTGCATATAAACTTAATAACCCCAAGCCCGAACATACGCCACCGTGCATATTGCCCCATATTAGAAACATCGGCGGCAGGATGTATAATAACTTGTTATTACCGTTTTTACGGATAAGTTCTAAAATGTATAACTCAATTATAAAGAATAAAAACGTGAATGAATGACACCTTACAATTGAATGATAAGTAACCATAAAGGCATTTAGTATAATAAAATAGATTAAAATATTCTTGTAATTGAATTTGTTATCACTACGAGTTTGAATAGTTTTAACAAGGAAAAACATTGTTAAAACTATAAGTAGGATTTGTAAAAATAAAAGCCCAAAGGCTCCGAAATTTAAACTTGTTAAATAAAATATAACGCCAGAACCCCACTCGTGATCATACCAAGCATGGGTTGGCGTGTATGACATAAAATCATACTTAGCTACTTGACCTGTTTGAACGACAGCCATGCCTGCAATTAACCTTGCCCAAAGGTCTAAATCATAACCTTCAAAATTTAAAGCCACAACAACGCAACTTAAAATCAATAACCCATAAAAAAGCAAATCGGAAAAAACAGTGTTTTTCTTGCTTTGTATAAATTCTATAATGTTATTTAAACCTTTATTCATGAAATCTTAGTTTAATTTTTTATCGTCTTTTTTCTTGTTTTTAAGCTTTTGCACAAATTTTGGCGCATTAAATTTTAAAACATCAGCCTCAACTATGTTGGCATATTCACCCCTGTTAACAGCGTTGATGTCAATTTTGTTTTCGCCTTTAAATGTTATTGAAGTATTTAAAATTGTATTTTTATAATAATCTTTCAAATCCACACTTGGCGGTTCAAAATTCGGTTTGTATTTTGCATCACAAACAAAAACCCCGTAGTTAAACCCTGTAAACACTAAATGCCAACCTGAATCTTCACGTTGCAAATAGTCAAATAACGGATAACCTTTTTCCAAAATAATTATTTCCGGAGGATTTTTCATAAACAACCTGTAGGCATTTTCGTTCATTGTGTAGATAGCGCCTAAATCCGACATTAAATCATCGTTATAAACTTCTTCATAACGACCGTCAATGTAGATTGTGTTTTGCGGATATAACTTGTAAGCAGCAAAACTTCCAATGCCAAAATTGGTTAATAATTTGCCTGAAATGTGATTTGCACGGATAAATTCAACCTCCATTACAGGATAGGTTTTGAAGTTCACCATTAACTTGTAATCGTGTAGACTTAACATTCCGACAGAATATCCGAATAAAACTAAATATAATACGGGCATACACCATTTTGGAAATTTGAAGTTCTTAAACATCAAATATATGTCTTCATAACAGTATGCAGTTGCTGTTAGAGCAAAAAACGGCATCATTTTCACGTGAGATATGGCAAGGTACAAAGTTACTAACATTACAACGAACTTTGTTTTGTCCACATTTTCAAACTTGTATTGCTTTACCTTGAAAAATTCTAATAATATATAGAATAAAGCCGATAACTTGAATATCATAAATAACTTGTAATTGTATTTATGAAAAATCCACCACCACTCAACAACGTCAGGTCTTGGCATTGTAGAGGCTTTGATTAAGAATACAACGTATTTGTAGCCGTAAGGATTTATGAATAATACCGCAAAACAAGCTAATGCGGTTAAAATGTACCACTTGAACGGCTTTTTGTTTAAAGCTTCACCTACTGCATATAAACTTAATAACCCCAAGCCCGAACATACGCCACCGTGCATATTGCCCCATATTAGAAACATCGGCGGCAGGATGTATAATAACTTGTTATTACCGTTTTTGCGGACAAGTTCTAAAATGTATAACTCAATTATAAAGAATAAAAACGTGAATGAATGGCATCTTATTAGAGCTGAATAAGTAACCATAAATGTATTTAAGATGATGAAATAGATTAATAAGTTTTTGTAATTGTACTTGTCGCCACAACGAACCTGTACGGTTTTTACAAGAAAATACATTGTCAAAAATATAAGCATGACTTGTAAAAATAATAAACCTAAATGTCCAAAAGTAGAGTGGAATAAGTAGAATACGACACTTGAACCCCATTCATGATCGTACCAAGCATGGGTTGGCGTATATGACATAAAATCATACTTAGCTACTTGACCTGTTTGAACAACAGCCATGCCTGCAATTAACCTTGCCCACATGTCAAAGTCGTAATTCTTTGATTTTAAAGCGACAGCAGCACTGCATAAAAGTAATAGTGTATAAAATAGAAACGTTTTTGTTCTTTCGGAACAAAAAAATTGTTTAACGTTTTCAAAAAATAAATGTAATCTTTCCATAATAGCTGTTAGTATATCATACTAAGTTTTTGTTGGGCAACTAAAATTTTATACTTTAGTATGAAAAATTTCTCAGAATTTCAAATATAAATTACTTATTGCCTTATAGTCTTAAATGCTTATTCACGGCAATGGATCATATCCCCCAGGATGAAACGGGTGGCATTTACAAATCCTTTTTACTCCCAACCAAACACCTTTCAACACGCCATACTTTACTATCGCTTGGCGCATATACTCTGAACACGTCGGGGTAAACCTACACACTGGAGGTGTGTATTTCGAAATACTTTGGTATATTTTAATCAAAAACAATAAAAACTTTTTAATCATCGTTCTTCAATTACATTTGTTGCTCTTGTTGCATATAGCTTTCACCAATTGTATCTACAGCCTCAACCTTAATATCCGTAATCAATTCAGAATAAGAGATTACTACAATCGTTGGAATATGACGTTCTAACAATTGGAACAGAGGAAGTCTGATTCTTGGTGAACACAAAATAACCGGTTGTTTACCAATGTTTTGGTGAGCGTTCATCAATGTTGCAGCAGTCGTTTCAATAAGCTCTTGCACCTGCATTGGGTTTAACAAGAACATTGTACCAAGTTCTGTTCTTTGACAGCTATCATCAAGAACTTTTTCCCATTCAGGCGAAAGTGTCAATGCATAAAGAACTTTATCCTCCTGAACATTGCCCAAACAGATTTGACGTCCTAATGCCGCCCTCAAACGTTCGGACAAAATATCCGGTTCTTTTGAAAATCTAGCATAGTCGCACAAACGTTCAAATATAAAGATAATATCCTTGATTGAAACCTTTTCTCTGATAAGGTTAACAAAGATTTTTCTCAAGTCACTTGTAGAAATGATTGTTGGAACCAAGTCATTAACAAGAGTAGGATCTTGAGAACGAACCAATTCCATTAACTTCAACACGTCTGTTTTTGTCATAATGTCATCTACGTGTTTTCTTGTAATTTCTTGCAAGTGTGTGATTACAACATCGGTTGCATCAACAGCAGTAATCGCTTTTGTAGATTTTGCATCCTCTTCTGAAACCCAATATGCTTGAGTTTGGTAAGTCGGATCCACACCCACAATTGCATCATCCGGAACTTCCGTTCTTACAGAATCCCATTGGTCTGCAATTACCATGTATTTTCCCGGGTATACAAAACCTGTTGCAACTGTATTACCACGAATTGCAATCAAATATTCATTAGCCTCTAGGGCAGATGAGTCCATAATTCTGATATTTGGCAAGATATAACCTAATTCATCGGTTACACGTTGTCTTAATGCCGCAATCTTAGCAAGTAATTGACCTTCTTGATCAGGATCCGCAATTACAAGCAAGCCTGCGCCTACTTGCAAGCTCAATACGTCAACACCCAATCTTTCATACATTCTGTTAGGGTTAACAAGGTCTTGCATGTTTTGACGTACACTTTCCAATTGTCCTAATTGAGATTGAACATCGGCGTTAACAAGAACTGATAAGCCCGCAACAATCAAACCGCCTGCAAACAAGATAAATGGCAACCATGGCAAACCTGTTACAGGGCTAGATAAAGCAATCAAAATTAAGAAGCCGGCTGCCAAGAACAATGGATTCGGTTTACTTGTGATTTGAACTACCAAATCAGAACCCAAAGAATTTGCCCCTGAAGCACGTGTCATAAAAATACCGGCTGCAATTGACATCAATAGAGATGGCAATTGTGATGACAAACCATCACCGATAGTTAAGATTGTATATTTTGAAACCGCATCTGCAGGAGCCATTTGGTTCATCAAACAACCTACGCACAAACCACCAACAATATTGATGATTGTAATAATCAAGCCGGCGATAGTATCCCCTTTTACGAACTTCATGGAACCATCCATAGAACCGAACAAGCTTGATTCTCTTTGTAAGTCTTCACGTTTTTTAACCGCTTCTTCCGGTGAAATCAACCCCGCATTAAAGTCGGCATCAATCGTCATTTGTTTACCGGGCATCGCATCTAAGGCGAATCTGGCAGATACTTCGGCGATACGTTCAGCACCCTTTGTGATTACCATGAACTGTACAATTGTAATAATCAAGAAAATTACAACCCCTACAACCATGTTACCGCCGGTTACGAAGTGTCCGAATGCTGATACAACTTCACCCGCATCACCTTTTGCCAAAATCAAACGAGTTGAAGCGATTGACAAAATCAAACGGAACATTGTACCAAGAAGAATGATTGACGGAAACGCCGCCAATTCAAGAGGTTTCTGCACGTACAGGGCTATCATCATCAAGACAACGCCCAGTGTAATATTCATACTGATTGAAAAGTTGATAACCCAGTTTGGCATTTCCATAAGCAAGATAAGTATCAGAGTTAATACAAACCCTGCTAACGCAAATTCACTTATAGGTTGTCCTCCGCCTTGCTGTGCCGCCATTACATACCTTTCAATGCTGCTTTAATAATTTCCAGTTGAGTGTTTATTGATGCATCTACAATCCCGTTGTTTGTGTTTAAGATACATCCTCCTTCTTCAATTGAATCATCACCAATTACGGTAATTTTTGCATCAATTCCCATTGAAGAAATGTATTCAGGTAATTCTGTTTTTACCAAATCTACTTGTAAAGGATTTAATTTAACTGTAATTCGTGGTTCTTCTTTTGACAAAGTTCGCATCACGTCTACAATTGAATTCAAAATTACCTGAGGATCTTGTTCAACTTCTTTTTTAATGATTTTTCTGGCAATATCAACACTTATCTCTAAAATATCAGGAGCTATAAACTCAAAAACTTCCTGTTTTGAACTTATAAAGTCTGCTATTTTGCTACGCAAAGCCAAAATATCACTTTCTGCCTGCTCAATTCCGGCTCTATAGCCTTCTTTTGCAGCAGTTTCTTTAATAGTATCGGCTTCTTCCTGTGCTCTCGAAATAAGGTTTCTATCATCAATACGACGATAACCACGGCGTCTGTCTCCACGACGTCGCTCTTGTCTTTGAGAAAAATCAATGTTGTCTAAATCAAACAAATCAATAGGAGCTTCAACCTCCGGTGTCGGCTGAGGTTGAACAAGTGCCTGTGTTTGAGGCATGGTCGCTTGAGGCTGTACAACCTGTTGCGCACGTTGCTCGTTTGATTTATTTTGCTTTTTTATAATCATGATTGATTATATTATACACTACATTCAATATGTTGGGCAATAATGTTAGCAACTTTTGGTGGAAGTTCATACAATTCACCTTTTAGAGCGCTTGTTACAAACTTTTTAACATTCAATCTTTCGTTTCTTATCATTACTTCAACTTTTTCTCTTGTAGAGTTTTTCAAAGCATTTTGAATTCTGTAAACAAGTTGATTTGGACTTGTAGAATTTTTACTTGGTAAGTTTGTTTTTATTTCTTTTAAACACTGTATTGCAGTATTTGCATCAACTCTTTGATTCAAATCCGGCATTTGCATATACTGAATTACAAGTTGTGCATCTTGAGGGTTAAATTTATTCAAGATTGAAGACACTTTGTCTTGAGATAAAGTTCTTAACAACAATGCCAAAGAAGCCAATTTGAAAGCTTTTCTGTCACCTGTAGGCAGAGGTTGCGAAACACCACCACCTTGAGGCGCCGCTTGTGCTTGTTGTACAGTCTCTTGTTCTTGAGCCTGACGTTCAGCCTCTTGTTGAGCTTGAACCTCTTCCATTAATTGGTTCAAGTTATTTTGCTTTTCTGCTTGTTCTTTTAATTCTTCATCAATAATACCACGTTGTTGCAATTCATCCAGTGCAGCTTGATATGCTTGGATTACGTGGTGTTCTATAAGTTCTAATATCTGATCTTGAGGTAAGTTTTGCTTGATTGATTGTTTACCGATATCGAAGATAGTAAACGCAATCTTTTGCATCACACCATCCCAGTATTCAGGCTGAATACCGGAACGAATCAAGTCTACAGATTTATGGAATGACCATTCTGCAATAATTTGTGTAAGCAAAATTGCCTGTTCTGCATTAAAACCGGCTTCAGCATCGTTAGAAATTGCTTCCCCTGCTAATGCTGCAAAGTTTACCAATGTTTTTACAACATAGTCCTTTTGAAAATCGTCAAAGTCTTTTGGCACAAGCTCTACGGCTTGTGATGCTAAGTCATTTGCAAATTGTTTATGATCGAATCCTTCTATTGGCATTTTATTTTGAAATCCGTTTCTTTCCTTAAAACATTAAGACTATAAGGGTTAAGACTTTTTAATTTGATTATTATAATCGTGTTATCTCATCGCCTTTATTAACTTTCAATCCAACTTCTAATCTTTTCACCAGTTTCGTTTGGATCAAGTGAATCAACATCTGAGCGGATTGCTGCAAGTGCTTCATCAATTACTTGTGGTGGAATTTGTGGCACCATTTCTCTTTGTTGTTGTTCAATCAAACCTTGTTGTAATTGTGATTGACGTTCAATCAATTCTGCTGCCTTCATATTCATATCACGTAATTGTGCATCTTGTTCGCTTGCAATGTTTCTTAATTGTTGCATTTCTTGTTGATGAGCAATTTGGCTTGCTTTTAACTTGCTTGATACAACTGCGTAACCACCTGTTAAGCATACGCCAACCATTGCTAGAACCAACCACCATGGGTTACCTGATTCGTCTTTCTTTGGTAAGTTTTCAGGTCTGTCTGTTGCTAAGTATGGTTCTATTGTTTCTGACAATGCAATTGTTACATTTTCAGGTTTAACTTTTGGACTAGCTGCTCTCGCAATTAATTCTTTTAATTCTTCAAGAGTTGTATCTGCAGGTAATGAATTCTTTTCTAAAGTTACTGCAATTGAAATTTCTTCGATTACCCCAGGTTTCATATATTCATTAATTTGAGTTTTTGAAACACCATATTGAGTTTCTCTAGCTTGTCTTGAGTAATTTCTGTTTTGAGAGGATGCAGATGCTTGATTTGCTGAACCCGGAGTTACTAAGCCGTTTGGTAAGTATACACTTACTGCATTTGCTCTGCCTGAACCTCTGCTATTATCTGATGATTCATCTCCCAAACCTTCAACGAACGTTTGTTCTGATACAGATGCTTTTTGGTTTGGATCGTAAATAATGCTTGATTTTTCTACCGGAGATTGTTTCAATGAAGTACTTACTGTTGCAATAAAGTTACCTTTACCAATTAACCTGTCTAATTGTGCATTAACTTTTTGTTGCATGTATTTATCATTTTCTTCAACCTTTTGAAGCATTTCATCTTCCGCACCGATAATGCTTGAATATACGTTTCCACTTGTATCTGTAATTGAAATATTATCTGCAGTTAAGCCTGCAACACTACCTAATAATAAGTTAGTGATTGCTTTAATTTTCAATGGTGGTAATTTTTCACCTGAAAGTTTTGTTGTTAATTGAACTGTTGCTGTAACAGGTTTTTGCATAGATGAGAACATTGTTTGTTCTGGAATTGAAATAAATACAGAAGCATTATCAATACCGTCCATTTTACGGATTAATCTTGCTAATTCACCATTGATAGCTCTTGCTAAACGAATTCTTTTGTCATCTTTTGTAGAAGTAAAATCACCTTTGTCGAAAATTTCCAAACCTACGTTTTGATCCATCAAACCACTTTTAACAATTTCTAACAAAGCTGCATCACGTTGACTTTGATTGTATGTACCTTTTCTCAATACAATCGAAGATTTAGTACCATCCAAAGTTCTTGATGCTGTGATACCTATTTTTGCTAATAATGCTTGAATTTCGATAGCTTTACCGATATTGTCTGTTGTTAACAATGTCATATCTTCTTGGATAGGTTTTTCACTAACCAATTTAGCTTCACTTGAATTTGCTTTATTGCCGGCAATCATAATTGCAGACATTATACCAAGCGCTAGTATTACTACTACGCCTGCTATAATTCCATATAATAAAGGTTTGTTTTCTAAAATTTTCTTAAAGTCCATATTTCCCCTGCTCAGTCTTTTAAGATTTTTTATTCACTTATTTAATTAATATTATTACTTTGCATTATCATTCTATACTTGAATTTGTGTAATTTTATCATACGCTTGAATGACTTTTGAAACTGCATTTGTTGCAACGGTCAAAGTTACCTCAGCTTGTGACATTGCAATCATTACATCGTGAACATCAACACCTTGATCTCCGCTTGCAGCTTTTGCTAACAAGTCATCCGGTTTGTTCATCTGTTCGTTTACGTTTGAAACCATGTTTGTCATAACATCCTGAAAACTTTGTTTTCCTACAGGATTGTCTTCAATATTTGTAATTCTTCCAAATCTCATGCCGGTATCATATGTGCGCATTGATGGAATTTGTGAATTGAAATTTACAGAATTAAATCCGTTCATAATACACCTCGCTTTTATTTATTCTTCTCTCTTTTTCGTCTTTCTTTTCGCTTATATTTAGTATTTTTTTTTAATTTAATCTTTTTGTATTACAGGCTAATTTTAAAATCATCTATTTGATGTAGTTATTTCTTAATGATTTGTTATGAAATTTCCACATGTGGGTTTACAAAACTTAATCATTCAGTTATCTTTTATTTATGAATAAAAATCCAATAAAAATTCAAGAAATGTTTAATAAAATTGCAAGAGTCTATGATTTTAACAATAATGTTATGTCACTTGGACAGCACATTAGGATAAAAAAGCAATCTGTAAAATTTTTAAATGCCCATAATGTAAAAGTTTTAGACCTCTGTACAGGAACCGGTGATATTGCAGGATTTATTGATAAATCTTGTGAAGTTATCGGGGTTGATTTTTCAGACAAGATGCTTGAAATTGCACGTAAAAAATATCCTTGGGTTAATTTTATTGAAGGAGATTGTACAAATTTACCATTTGAAGATAATTACTTTGATGTTGTAACAATCAGTTTTGGACTTAGAAACATCGAAAATTATGACAATGCGTTAGATGAAATTTATCGAGTATTGAAACCAAACGGGCTTTTTATGCACCTTGATTTTGGCAAAAAGAACATCTTAGGTGATATTCTTTTTGATATTATAGTTCCGCATTTAGTGAAAATATTTTATAAAGACAATTTACCTTACGAATACTTAGTTAAATCAAAGCAAATGTTTTTTAACGAAAACGCACTAATTGAACTATTTGCACAACACAACTTAAAAATAAAAGAAAAACATTCAATGCTCTTCGGTGGCGCCGGTTGCCAAATTTGTTATAAGTAACAACCTTGCCATATCCATTTATTATCTCTTTTAATTTATAACGTATAAATTAAATATGGAGGTATTAAAATGAATGTAGTAGAACCAATTAGAGAGAAAAAAGATATTGTCAAAATTGAAAATTATCTGAAGAAAAACAGCGAAAGAAATTTTTTGTTATTTGTTATGGGAATAAATAGTGGTTTAAGAATATCGGATATTCTTTCATTGAATGTTGGAGATGTTAGAAATCATTCCCACATAAATATAAAGGAAAAGAAAACGCATAAATACAAAAAATTTCCAATTAATAGTAAGTTAAAATTAATTTTAGAGGATTACGTAAAAAATAAGGATGATAATCAACCTTTATTTTTAACACAACGTAAAAATCGTTTAGATAGAATTCAATCATATAAAATTTTGAATAATGCTTGCTTGCAACTTGGTTTAAAATATAACATTGGCACCCATAGCCTTCGCAAAACATTTGGTTATCACCATTACAAACAATTTAAAGATATTGTTATATTACAAAAAATATTCAATCACTCTTCTTCTGATATAACACTTCGTTATATTGGAATTGATCAAGATAAAATTGATGAAAGCTATCGAAACTTTATCTTATAAATTTTACAACACAGTAACAATGTGTTGTATAGCTTTAAATTACAGGACTATAATAACACAAATAAAATATTATTTTTAATATTTCTCAGATTTTATTATTCTTTTTTACTAAAATAAACCCTTTTTTATTTTTCACAACACATTGTTATTTTGTTGTGAAATTTGAGGTTAAAAATGAACGAAAATAAAGGGAATTTAAACAAAATTTTTATTATTTTTTTAGTTCTTCACGTAATTATATGGTCAATACTTCCATTCATAAGAGATTTATTACCAACTGATGCATTAGAAAGCATGCAGCAATGATAATCATCTTTATAGTAATGACAGTTCTATTCGCCGTAGAGAAAAATTTTAGAAGTCGTTATCCTTACAAAACTATATCTAGAGATATGAAAGCTATTTTTCACGATTCAACAGGAAAAAATTTAAAATACATTGGAGGATACATAGAATATGCTCTACCTATTAGTATCTATGACAGTTCTCATCCCAAAATGATTTTAGATACATATGGACATACAAACCCTTGGGTTACACTAGAGGAAATTAAAAAAAATGGTGCAATTATTATGACAAGACATGAGGACATGCTTAATGAATCCTTAAAAAAATTAGTTCCATTCGAAAACAAAAATTTAAAACCACTTGAATATAACTACAAAATATATAATAAACTCGGAAAAGAACGAGAATATACAATATATTACGCAATTATACAACCTAATACATAGCCTTTTAACTTAGTTATTTTTTTGTAATGACATACTATTTTTATGTTTTATTCTGCAGAGTGATATGGTAGAAGTTTTAGAATATGCTCGCGCATTAAACGGCAACGCTTGCAATCGCAACGAAAACTCAAAGTTTACAAGAGGTAAACGTTCCACTCAAAGTTACGAGTTTCTCTCCGTTTCAATCTACCCAAAAATCAACTCTGCTCGGGCGACACATAATAAAAAGTCTGTCAATAGAATTGGCAGACATTAAATAAACACGAGGATATTAAGAGAGAGAGTATAAAAAATCTTGTTTCTAGAATTGTTTTGCAGGGTAAGTATTTACCGCTGTTTTTGCATTCAAAAATTGCAATCTAGACATTAAATCTGTATTATTTACCATTTGATCTTTTGCTTGTATCATCATTGATTCACGAATACCTGATGTGAACATACTGTTTTGCAATGCCATTGAGTTTGTAACTCTTGTTCTTGTTGTTGTTCTTACTGCATTCTTTGAAATTGCACTTAAACCAGCTTGTTGCGTTTCGTTTGTATTTGTTGTTGCATTTGCTGCTGATGTTGCTTGTGATGATTGTGCTTTAAAAATTCCTTCAGCAAATGGATTGATTGATGCTTGTAATGATTTTCTTGCTTCTGTCATTACATCATTTTGTACTGTATGTTTGAAATTTGCTGTATTATAAACGTTATTATTTGTTGCTGTTTCTACGGCTTGACCTGCTTTTGATGCAGCTCTTTGAAAAATTGCATTTGTAACTGAATCAACCATATTCTTGTCAATCTTTTGAGCTATGAAGTTTGTTGTTGTTGTTAATCCTGTTGTCATAATGCTTTCTTCAATATCCTTATACTTATTTAAGTTTTTTTTGATAAAAAAATTGCCTTTTTATTTACATGATTGTAAATATTTGTTAACAAAAAGAGAGTGGCTAAATACCACTCCCTCATGAGTTATTAAGTATATTAGAATTTATCTATTTATCACATTTACAACAGAATTTCATAGCGTGTTTTGCTCTATAGCGCATTTCTCTTTTGATTGTTCTGTAATCACCTTTTTGGTCACATTTCAAAATTGCTTTGAAATCTTTATCCATGCATTTTAATTTTGCTTTTAAGTCTTTAATATCCTGTTTTAATGTTTTTTCTGCATCTCTTACTGCTGATTTATCCAAACAAGAAGCTTTTAAAGTATTACACAAACATTTATGATCGGCTTTAATCTTATCTTGAATACAATCTAAATCGCCATCATATTTATCTTCAATTTCCATTGCTTGCTCTCTTTGACAAGTATCTAAATTTAAACGACAGTATATTTCTTCACGTTTTTGATCTCTAAAATCTGAATAACATTTTGCGTTTTCTGCACATTCTTCACATGTTGGTTTGTTACAAGGTTTTTCACATTTTGGTTGACAACCACAATCATCCTTCGGCACAGGACATCCGCAATCAGAAGCCATTACGGCACCACCGGTTGCCAATGCCATTGTTAAAGATAATGCCATTAATAATTTTTTCATAAGTT
>URRM01000012.1 GCA_900550295.1 uncultured bacterium | reverse complement strand
AAAATTGCCTTTTTAGTATTCATGCTAATTTCAGACTATTGCTCAACTCGAACTTGCCGTTTATTTCTCTTCGTTGTCATTCACCATGTCGTCATTATGCTTTTTAGTATTCATGCTACCTGTGGGCTATTCTCTAAATATTTGAGCATGACAAGTATGTTTGTTTGTCTTATGATTATTATCAAGAAAAAGAGGTATTAAAGATGACTAAAAATAGAATCGGTATTGATGTTGGTGGTACTAACATTAAATTTGCACTTGTTAGCCCAAAAGGCGAAATCTTATATTCAAATTCGACTCCTACACGTTCTGAAATGGGGTATGAATACACTGTTAACAACATGAAACAAGCAATTATTATGCTTATGGAAGAAACAAACTCTTCAAAATCAAACGTTGAAGGCATTGGTTTTGGGTTCCCCGGACAAATTGATTACAAAAACGGTATCGTAAAACATTCAACAAACATCCCCGGTTGGAACAATGTTTCTATCACTGATATTATTGAAAAAGAATTTGGAATTCCGACAAGAATTGACAACGATGTTCGTGTTGCAACTTTAGGTGAATTAAATTATGGCGCAGGAAAAGGATGTAACAACTTAGTTTGCATAACTGTTGGTACAGGTATCGGTTCAGGTATCGTAATCAACGGTAAACTTGTACGTGGCGCAAGCAATACAGCCGGTGAAATCGGACACATTAAGTTATTTGCAAACGGAGACAAGCTTTGTGGCTGTGGTGATTATGGGTGTTTAGAAGCTTACGTTTCAGGACCATCAATCGTTGCAATGGCAGAAGAATACTTAAAAGGCGGAAAATCTACAAAGTTTAGAGAAATGGCTGAAAATGGTGTAATAACTCCTTATATTGTTGCAAAGGCAGCAGAACAAGGTGACGGCGTTGCTAACATGATTTTCAAATTTATGGGTGAATATTTAGGTACGGGTTTAGCAAGCGTTGTTAACCTATTAAATCCCGAAAGAATCATCATTGGTGGTGGTGTTGCAGCTTGTGGAGATTTATTATTAAAACCTACAAAAGAAGCATTAATGAAACGAGCAATGCCTGTTTCTGCAGAAGCCGTAGAAATCGTTCCGGCTCAACTTGGCAACAACGCAGGTGTTATCGGTGCAAGTTTATTGATTGAATCTTAATTATGGCAGTATATTTTTATTACGGTGACGAAGATTATAATATTGAGTTGGCAATCGAAGCTTTAAAAAAAGGCTTAGATAAGAATTTTGCAACGGTTAATTTTAAAAAGTTATACTATCCAAAATTTGCTGACTTAATTCTTGCCGTACGTTCTCAAGGGATTATGTTTGGTAAAACTTTGACCGTAATAAACTGTAATAGATATTTTTATGGTGAAGATAAAGAAAAAGCAATAAATTTTGAAGACAATGAACTAAAAGAGCTTGAAACAGCACTTACAAACAATGTTGACGGATGTGATATTGCGTTTTATTTAAACTATCCACAAGATGAACGTAAAAAAATTGATAAACGCAAAAAGATTTTTAAAGTATTATCAAAATTTAACTCTCAAGAATTTCTGCGCTTTCAAATGAATTACTATGGAAAACAAGATTTGTCGGCATGGATAAAAAAAGACGGCAAAGCAAAAGGTATAACACTTGAACAGCCTGCAATTGATGAATTAATTGAAAGCGTTGGAAACCATTTAAGAGAACTTGATTATGAGTTAGATAAACTTAAACTTTTTGCTTATCCTGAAAAAACAATCACTAAGGCAATGGTAAAGGAAATTTGTATCTCTAACGAAGATTTATTCCAGTTCACTGAATTGGTAATGTCACAAGATTATGACAAAGCATTGTTTGAATACAAAAAGCTACTTGATAAAAAACACCCTTTAGAAATTTTATCTGCAATACAGACAATTTTAAGAAAAAGAATTTTACTTAAAATAAATTCTAACAAATCTGTGGAAGAAATTGCCTCAATTACAGGAATGTCAGCAAAACAAGTTACAGCGATTATGAGAAACAGTCACGGTCAACATTTAAAGAATTTGGTTAAATTAAAGGAAAATCTTACAAACGCAGAGTATAATATAAAATCAGGTAAAACAATAAATGCGGAAATGGAGGTGCAAAATGCACTTCTTAGATAAGTATCCTTTTTTGGTAAAATACTTTGAAAACGGGATTAAAAACTCTGAAAAATCTATTGCCCACAGCATTTTGCTATATGGGCACGATTTGCAAGCACAATATGACCTTGCGCTATACATTGCAAGACTTTTGAACTGTAAAAAAGATAAAAATTATGACTGCAATTGTCTGGACTGTAATTGGATTAGAATGGGTGAACATCCTGCTGTTTTAACAATCTCTAGAGTTGATAACAAACCCGACGGAGATGATTCCAAGACTGTAATTTCAATCCGTCAGGCACAAGAAATTAAGCAATCACTTTTAACATCTTCTGATTTTCACAGAGTTTTTATTTTCTGTGACAGAGATAACAACGATAATATTCAGGGGTTAAACCGATTAAATTTTCAAGAAGAAGCAGCAAATGCGCTTTTAAAAACAATTGAAGAGCCACCAGCAAAAACAACCTTCTTTTTCTTGACTCGAGATAAAGAGGATTTAATTTCAACCATAATTTCTCGTTCCCAATGCTTTTTTGTTCCGTCTTTTGAAACAGTTGAATACAAGTGGGACAATATAAAAGATATTTTTGAAAACTATTACGAATTTGAACGAGGTGAAGTTTTCGACCTTGCCAAACAACTAAATGACACTTCAACAGATGCAACCAAAACGTTGGAAGAAATGCAAAACTATATGCTTTCACTATTAAAAAGCAATCTTGATAACAAACATGTTCAAATAAAATTAATGCACGATCTTGAGGCTGTAGAATTAGCTAAAAAGCAAATTTCTTCGAATGTTGCACCACTTAACGCTTTTGAAAATTTATGCCTTGATATTATCAAGTAACTCATTATAGATTTTTATTGTAGTTAAACAAATTTTTAAGTGTCTATCAACCAAACTCTTTATTGTGTAATCATAACAAGCCATTAATGCTTTGTCTAAACCATTTTCTTCATCAAGAATTTTATAAATTCTTTCACGCCAATCTTTATCACGAGTATTTGGTTCAATTTTGTCAGCCAAAAATATAATTTTTTCAAATGTTGTCATGTTTAATTTACCAACAGTATGGCAATATATTGCAGATAGAATTTCTTCGTCTTCCACACCAAACTCTGTTTTTGCAACATATGCACCGGCAGGGGAATGGAAAGTTTTTGGATTTAACAACTCTTCAGGATCGCAATCCATTTTATTTTCAATAATATCTTTCAAATCTTCATTTTTATAGCATTTAGCACAGTCATGAATCAAACCTGTAAGATATGCTTTTTCTTCATCCAAACCATACCTGTCAGCTAAATCTTTAGCACAATCTGCAGTACCTAAAGAATGCAAAAATCTTTCTTCATTCAGATTTTTCTTTAACCATTCTTTAATTTCGGAATTATTTTTCATTATTTTCTTTATCATCCTCTTGGTATAAACCGTGTTTTTTAATATATTCTTGAACTTTAGGAGGAACCAAATTACCGATAGGTTTTCCATGTTTTATTCTACTTCTAAGAACAGTTGAAGACAAATTTATAAACGGCATGTCTGTACAAATAAAGTTATAACCTGCATTTCTAAAGCGTTCTAATGTACCTTCGTTAAAGTTTTCTTCTCTTGGGAACACGATAAAGTCAACAAGTTTTTTCAACTCATCTGTTTCATACCAATCTTGAATCTGCTTAAATGCATCAGTTCCGATAATAAAGCTAATTTTCCCTTCTATAGCCGGAAACATTTTGTACAATTCTTTTATTGTATTAATTGTATAAGAAAATCTTTCATGCCTGAACTCAATATTGCTGATATTAAACCCGCCAATGCCGTCGATAGCCAATTTCACCATTGCATATCTATGATTAGCTAACTCATCATCAATATTTTTGTGGGGTGGCTTGTACGCAGGTATAAACAAAATAGTATCAAACTTAAAATGAGTACGAATGTAGTTAGCCAACGCAATATGAACGTTGTGAATAGGGTTAAATGTTCCGCAAAATACGCATAATTTCATAATTTTAAAGCCTTAATTTTTTATTATTCCTCATCATTATAACACTTTTTTTTATTATGTAAATGGTGAAAACATATGATATTTGCGCTTAAAGGCGCAGGTTTTAGTTCAAAACCTGCGCCTTTGTTAATTTTCAATTCATTTTATGCAACTTGTTCTTTGTCGTGTCTGTGTTTAAATTTATCGTACAACTTTTTAACACCTGTTGCGATAACACCAACACCTACAGCAATTGCTAATGCACCTTCCGCACTTACTCCTTTTTTACCTTCAGAACTTTTTTCTTCTGAATCAGCCTTAATCGGTTTCGGAGCTTTTTCTTTCATTTCAACCTTTGCAGACTCTAATTTTTTAGGTGAAACTGCATTTATTTCTTCTTTTTCTTTTAAGATTTCACTAAAACTGTCAAGTTTGCTTAACAATGGGTTTAATTGTTTATCCAATTCATTACGCATTTGGTTCGCTTTATATGGATCACCACTTGCTTTTGCAACAGCCATACCTTTTTTAGCTCTAACAGCTTGACCTAAAATTTCAGGCATATTCAACGCATAACTGTTTTTGTCTTGCAATGCTCTATAATAATCGTCTTCAAAATCGTTATCTACACGTAATTTCCAGTTATCTTTGCTATCTTGTCCACCTACATTGTAAGTTTTATTAATACCTAAGAAGTCTGAGAACATTATTTGTAAGTTCTTTGTACCTCTAAACAATTCTGTAAATTTAGAAGTTACACGACTTTGTTTACTATTTGAAATTTCTTCTTTATATTTTTGTCTTTCGTTTGAAGTTGCAGGATCAGGATTCAAATAACCTGAAAGGTAATCAACATTCCAAGCATCTGAATTTCTTACCCAATCTTTTTGAACCATTTCACTTGCAGGTTCAAAGTCATGAGATACAACTAAACTCCAGTTTTCTTGTCTTGGCGCATTTTCTGCTCTGCTCCAAAGAGTTTGAGTTATACCCGGTAAGTTTTCTTGTTGGTGATATACCCAATCGAATGTTGGAGTTGAAGAACCTAGATCTTCCCAAACAGCTTCGTTTTTATCTACACCAAATTCTTTGAATGTTGGTAAAACAATCTTGTTCAAAACTTGTTTAAAGTTTCCGTTTGGATCTATATCGTGCATATATGAAACGTTATTTGCCCATAATCTATCACGTTGAACAGCTCCGTTTGAAGATTTATGAACGGTATCTTCTTTGTAAATATATGGATCAACCAAACCTAATGCATGGTCAATTCTAACATTATCGTAGTTTTTCAAAGAATAAGAAATTTTTTCTTTTAAAAGTTTTCCACTTTCACCTAAAGAACCGTCACTATTTAAAAGTTTTTTAGGATCCAAAACAGGAATACCCCAAGTTTGAGGTGAATTATCAACACCACCGTATGGGCAACCTAATTTCCAGCCTTTTAGGAATGCATTTTGGTTTGACCATACATCACTTTGGTTAAAGCCTACAAGCAAATCACCAATGTAGTTGAAACCGATTTCTTTTCTGTGTTTTGTATTATCTTTTAATTGTTTATCTGCAACAAATTGAGTGAAGGTATTTCTTTCTACTTCTTCACCGTGTTTTGCCATAATTTCTTTATAGCGAGCTTGTGCTGTTTTATCACCTGCTTTTAAGTTTTGAGGCAAATTCTTGTCTGTTTCGTTCCATTTTTCAAAATCATCAGAACCGTTAACCTTTGTCAAAACTTTGAATAAACCGTCATTTTCAACCCAGTTTTTATTATCTTCTTTAAACTTGTTGAATTCTTTGTTTAATTTTACTGCTGATTTATCATTGCTTGCCAATTTTGTTTTAAATGTTGAATAAGCCTCTTTCATTGCAACATCATAATTGACGAAGGCTTTGTTGAAATCAGTGTTGTTATAGTTTTTATCTTTTGTTTCTTTATTTTTTGTTGTTAATTGATTGTATGTTTCATCACTTAGAATTTTGCCATATTTGGCTGTTTTCAATGGTTCTAAGTCGATAAACATTTCATTTTTAGCAAAAACTTTTGAAATATATGGAGATGGATCTTTTTTACCGATAGAACCTCCGGGGCCTAATTGAACAGAGTTAAAACCATTCATCTTAATAAAATCAACGAACTTATCGGCACCTTTTGAATATGGTGAACCAATTGATGTATCACGTTTATCAGACGGAAAACTTGAACCATGAATAATCATGCTCATATTTTTTACACCCAAATAATTCAATGCATCTTGAATGGCATGTGTATATTCAGGCTTTTCTTCTTCTCTTAGTTTTCGTTCAAACGACACACTATTAGCACGTTTTGGCACAATAGGATTTTTAATTGCAGTAACTTTCATACTTGTTTTAATGTCCCTAAAAATAAAAATTGCTACTACACTTCACCAATCACTTCAAAATTGTAACAATTTGTTACTTCTTCTTGAGCCAATACAGTTAATGTGTTGATATACTGTGATAACACAATAAATACCATATGACGAATTTCGATTGGTACAGCTAAAACAATATTGTCTAAATTATTTTCTTTTGCAAATTTCAAAAGTTTTAGAGCAATTTTTTCAATTTTGCTTCCGTCAACTCTAACAATATTGTCAGTATCTTCAGCACTATCAAATACAGATGCTAAAGTCTTTTCTGTCATTTCAAGACCTTGAATTGTACCTTCAAAATTTGCATATCTTGCACCAATATATCTTGCTAAAGAAAATCTGATTTTGTCTAACAAGGCTTCTTTGCTTGCTTCATCTGAAAAATCATTGATTTTTTCAAAGATATAAACAATGTCTTTGATAGAAACTTTCTCTCTGATTAAGCTTACTAAAATATATCTTAATTCTGCTATAGAAACAAAATCAGGAATAATATTTTCCACTAAATATGGATTTTTTTCTTGAACAATGTCAATGTATTTATTTACATCTTCATAGTCAAACAATTCCTCAATATATTTAATAGCAATAAATTCAACCGATCTTGCAATATATTCAGACGGTGTCAAACCTTTTTCCCAGAAGTCTTTTGTTTTTTCTTCCGGAATCCAAACAATTTTCTTGCCTGTAATCACATCCGAATCGTAAAAATATTCTTTTTTCTTAGATTTGATATTCACATCATCTTGGAAGAACATCAGATGTTTTGGATATACGAAAGAATTCAAAACACTCAAACCTCTTACGTTAATTGAAAACTCAAAAGGTGCAAGCATTTCATCATCTTGGAATACAATTTTTGGAATAATATAACCCAAATCGTCAGCAAGTTTTTGACGAACTTTTACTGTTTCACTCAACAAATCTGCTTCATTGTCAGGTGATACAAATTCCAAAATTTCTTCATTCAAGTGAATAGAGAACTTTTCTAAAGATAGAGAAGAAAACATTGCATCAGGAGATATAGCTCTTATAAGGTTTTGTTGCAAGTTTTCTAACTCTTTTAAACCTGCAGACATTTTGTCATTCAAATTTTTTCTTTGAGAAGAACCTGCATCTTCAAGTTCTAATTGAGCTTTAATTTTTGCAATCTTTTTCTTTTGTTCTCTAATTTTTGCCTGAATATCACGACAAGTTTCATAAGGAGTTAATTTTGCAGAAAGCATTTTTTCCATTTGACTCTTGAATGCTGAAATGTTTACAACATCGTCAAAAGCATTGTCATCATCCGCATCTTTTACGAATATGCAATTAAATTGAAAACCTTCATCGCTTTCAACCTCATTCATGCTGTATAATTCCCAACCGTCAGCAGACATTTCATTCAACAAATTTTGCAATGGTAATGTGCTTTCGCTTGGAACAGTTTTGATTACATATTGTAATTTTTTATTTTTATTAAACATTATTTTATCCTTATAAACCTATCTCTAATTTATATTTTAACTACTTATTACCTTTTAACTTGCTGATAACTAAATCTGTTACATCTAGTCCGCCAACAAAGATTACACGGTAATCGAAAATAGCATCAAGTTTTTGGTCAACTAAAACTTGTTTTGCAGCTGCTTGAATTTTGTTATAAACATCTTCTTCTTTCTTTAATTTGAAAGTAACGTAAGCAGATTGTTTTGCTTCAAATTCTTTTTTAGTTTTTTCTTCAAAGTTTTGTTTTTTCAATGGTGTATCTAATGCTTTGAATTGTTTTTCTTTGTCAACAATAAATTGTTGTAATTCTAAAGCTTTAGCATCAATTTCTTTAGCTGCTGCTTGAGCATATGCATAGTTATCTTGAACTTTTTTGTAATCAATAAATCCAACACCTTCAGCCATAGCCTTTGCATTAACAGACATTAACAAAACTAATGTAAGAGTTAAAGCCATTTTTTTTAAGTTTTTCATATATACCTCCAATAATTAAATATACTAATATAACATATCGCCTACGCCAAATGTGAAGTAACCACCCTTGTTGCTTCCTCCCATTGGGTTTGTAAGCGGAATACCATAATCGATTGACAATGGACCTAAGCCCGGAATAAATACTTTTACACCAACACCGGCTGAAATTGCATAACTTGGTCTGTCATACAAATATGTAGAAAGTGTTGGATTAAATACTTTACCTGCATCAACAAAGAATGCTAACTTAATATTGTCAAAGAATGGTACTTTTTTAATTCTATCTAAGAACAAGAATGGAGTTGTTAATTCTGCAGAACCCATTACAAACGAAGAACCTGTACCAACACCGCTCATCTTATAACCTCTAACAGTATAAGGACCACCTAAACGATAAGCCATAACTTCCGGCATTTTGTCTTGTCCGTGAATTACACCACCGGCCTTAGCTGTTAAAGAAAATGCTGATTTACTCATTACAGGGAAGTATCTCTTAATTGCACCGGTTAACTTACCGTGAGTTTTTTCAAAATCGTTCATTGCTACGTTTTCTTCAAACTTCAAGTTTGCAAAAACACCGTGTCTTGGATTTACTAACGTATCACGAGTATCGTAAACTAACCCCGGAGCTAAAGATAAGAATAATCCGCCTTCCAATTGTTCTGCACGTCTTGAAATTGGTACATAGTGACTTTGATACATACGTTCAATTTCACGTCTGTCACCTTCACGCATATTGATATTTTCCAAACCAAGTGTGAAAGTTCCTGTCAAATGAGGATTTGTCTTATTTCTATGAGCAATTGTAACTTCACCGCCAAAACGTTGTTCTAAAGCAAGTGGCACTTGATAACTACCAAAATCTCTGAAGAACACTTTACCCATCAAAGATGTATCTGCGTTCAAGAAATATGGTTCAAAGAAGCTCAATTCGGCTTGTAAGTTTGCATGTCTTATAATTGAAGAATCATTCAAAATTAAACCTGAACCTGCTAAGAAGTTCAAACCTACACGTTGGTTTCTACCTCTAAAGTTGTTGTCGGTAATACCAACAGAACCGAAGAAACCTGTACTTGAATCAAGACCACCACCTACAGAAAGTGTTGCTGTACGTGCTTCTTGAACAGTGATAGTTACATCGTATTTTTCAGGATCATCGTAAGATTGTTCAATATCTCTGTTAACATCCTTGTATGCTTGAGTAGCGTAAAGTCTTACCAAGTCAGCCTTGATAAGATTTTCGTTGTAAACCATCCCCGGTTCAGTCAAAATGTTACGTTCTACAACATAATCTTTTGTCTTTTCGTTACCGGAAATCATAATTTTGTTGATAACACCTTCTGACATCTTTAAATTTACAACGCCATCGGGATCATCATCAAAAACACTTACTCTGGCTAGAACATAGCCTTTTTGAGCATAACAATTTTGAATACCTTCAATTGCTTCGTTAATCTGAATTACGTTTTGAGGTTGACCTCTTAGGGGTAAAAGATAGGATAATATTTCTTCAGTCGAAACAACGGTATTACCTTCTACTGTAAAGTCAGTAATAGGGATATTTTCTTCAACTATAATTTTCAAAGTAATTGTGTGATCTGGGTTTTCAATCGGTACAGCCTTCATTTTATCTGTAAAGAAACCCATTTGATAAATTCTTGTTAGGTCAGTTTTTAACAAATCTCTGTTATAAACATCACCTCTGTGTAACATCATTTTGTCTAAGATATAGTTAGGTTTAACAATGTTTGTACCTGAAATTTCAATATCTTTGATGTACTGCTTTTCGTTTTGCAAAGCGTCTTCCGGAGTATTAGGAGTTTGTTTTATTTCTGTTAGGGCTAAATTATTTTGTGAATTAGGATTTGCAGAATTAGGATTTGCAGAATTAGTATTTATAGCAAAAACGCTTGTCGCTGTTGCCACAAGTATACATAAAGTTAATGATAGTTGATATATGAATTTACGTGAGTTCAAAACTCCGTTCCCTAATCTGCTTTTTCACGCCTGACTTTCAGCTATTTATAGATTCAAACGTGGTTTGTGTGATATTATCCTAACAACATGATTATAACCCAAAAATTTCTCATAAACCACATGTATATAAAATATGAATTGATTGTTACAAATGAAACTTAATTGAACAATAACTCAAGTCGTGTATAATAAGACTAATGAAAAAATTCGTTTTATTTATAGGATATTTATCATTAATAATAATCTCAATTAGCATGCTCTTTCCATTTTTTGCAATGCTTAATTTGGCATTAACCCCAAGCAATGAAATTTTCAATTCCAGCGGAAGTTTTTTTCATACGAATTTAACACTGGAAAACTTTAGACACGTTTTTAAAGATTTACCGATAACAAGATATTTTGCAAACAGCATGATTGTTGCGCTATTAACAACTATCGGACAAGTTATAATTTCAGCTCTTGCAGGCTATGCATTTGCAAGATTGAATTTTAAATGCAAAAACTTTTGGTTCCTTGTAATTCTTGTAACAATGATGGTTCCGCCACAAGTTAATATCATCCCGCTATTCTTCTTAATGCGAGAATTGCATCTTGTTAACACTTTTCCAGCGTTAATACTTCCGGGATTATTTGGCGGTTTTGGAGTATTTTTAATGCGCCAATACTTTTTATCATTACCTAAAGATCTTGAAGAGGCTGCAAAAATTGACGGCTGTAATATCTTTCAGACCTTCTTTAAGATTGGTTTACCTCTTGCACTTCCGGCTGTCGTGACTTTAACCATTTTCACCTTTGTAACGACTTGGAATAGCTTTATGTGGCCGTTAATCATTACAAACTCTGAAAGCATGCGAACTTTGCCTGTTGGACTTGCAATCTTCAAAGGTAATTTCAGAGAAATAACAATGTGGGGCGACTTATTAGCCTGCTCTGTAATTTGTACAATACCGGTTATAGCAATATTTTTCTTAGGTAAAAAGTACTTTTTATCAGATTTATTATCAGGTGCCGTAAAAGAATAATACAACTAAAGTTGTAGAAATTTCCTTATTTTTCATAATTCAAATTTTAACAAAAATTGTTAAAATTATTATGAAAGAGGTGAAAAACTATGGATAACAAATACGTTGTTGGCATCAAAACAAAAGAATTAAACTTTTGCTCTTTGGCAAATTTAGCAATTCTTTTAAACAAAATGGACATTGAAAAACATCCTATAGCGCTTGATTTAAAAGAAGTTGAAAGTGTAACCGAGGACTTTTTTACATTCATTAAAAACTTTTCAGAAACAACAAAATTGACACTTTTGAACATTCCATCAGAATTATTTGCGCTTTTAAACTTGAGAAGATACGACAAAAATGTTAAAATGTTCAATAGCAACCTTGATTTTATTCAAGACAAAAATGAATTAATCAACAGAAAATTTCACATCATTCATCAATAAGCAGGCATTATGGATAAAATAATCCAAAAAATAGTTTATCTTGTTTTAGCACTACAAGAAAAATTCATAAGAAAAAAACACGAAAAAGCCATTGCAAGTTTTACAAATTCAACTTCAAAAACTGTAATGACTAATGGCTGTTCGCTTAATTTGACTGTAAAAACAGAAGAAAACAAGGTTAAACTGGAGAATAATGTTGCTGCAATTTTAAAAAAATTCGAAAACATGCCGGAAAAAATGCTTCTTTATATTGAAAGAAACGGCACTCCGGTAATAAGACACCCACATGCGAGCAAAATTCTTGATATCATAAGAGAAGAACAAGGTTACATCCGTGAATTAAAGGGAATAAAAGCCTTTTTATTAAATTTGCTTTTATTTAAAAAATTGGGCTTTAAAACACAACCGATTTTTTTACTTGATGAAGGTCAATTAGATAAATATGCAATGATTCACCAATTCTACAAATGGTATGCAATGAAAATTGACATGCCGGGGTTTGATCCAAAAGCTCAAGAAAACTTTAGAAAATTTGTTGATGAAAAAAGCTATTTAAACCTAAACAACCTTTCAGTAGAAGACATTATGGCACTAAAAGAAGCAATTGCCCGAGATGTTGATGCAATAGATTTTGTACAAAAAATTGCAAAACAAAATGAAGGTAGCCAAAAAGCGATGAAAAAGCTTACAGACGGCGGAGCTTCGGTTTAAAAATATTGAATTACAATTTATATATAAACGCATTTTTACATCTTTTATACGATGTAAAAATGCGTTGTTTTGTTAGTATTAACATGGGTAAACCCTACACACCTCCTCTTTAAAAACGACTACAAATCGTTCAAGTTTGAAGAAAGGGAGTGAGAAAAATGGAGATTAACATTAAAACAAGAGCGCTAGTTATCTTGTTACTGATTATTCTAGCACTCAACTTGTTAATCAACTAGGGTTTTTAAAGGACAGGGGGCAACCTGTCCGCCCTTTATATTTTTATTATAACATATTTTTAATGTTTTTCAACCGGCTTCAACAATTTCAAATCCAACAAGATTTTTGATGTATCTTTGATTAAGCCTATACTCCATTTTAAGATTAAAGCACCGCCGACAAAACCCATTATCGGATCTAAGAATGTCCAACCGATATATTTACCTGCAAATAATGCAACGATAGCGAATACGGAAGTTAGAGCATCTGTCAGTATGTGCAAATATGCAGCCTTAAAGTTGTAATCTTCATCTTTATGCTTGTTACCATATTCCATAATAACAACACATACAAGATTTACGATTAAACCGATTACAGCAACTAGAATTGCCTCATTAAATGAAATTTTTAGAGGGTTTAATAATCTTTCACCGGCTTCAATAATAATCCATATTGCTGTAACTAACAAGAATAATGAACTTGTATAACCCGCAAATGCAGATATTTTGCATGAAACCACATCGCAATTTTCACAATTTTGAATTCTATTAATAAAGAAATAAGCAAAAAATGCAATACTTAAAGCAAATGCATGGGTACCCATGTGACAACCATCCGCAAGCAATGCCATAGAATTGCTGATGTAACCGAAAAAGATTTCGGCAAACATTGTAACTACTGTAAAAATGATTACAATTAACGTTTTACGTTCATTTTCCGCATTAACGTTTTCGTGATGGTGGTGATGATGTCCTTCGTGATGTTCACAATGACAATCGTGTTCGTGTTCTAGTTCCATATTTATTACCTCAACTGATGTAAATGACCGATAATATCTTCAATTGTTTCGTGACGTTCTTTTTCAGAGGCATTATCCAAACAATGTTCAATGTGCTTGGCTGCCATAATTTCCCAAACGCCTTTCAAAGCTGAAGACACAGAGCGTAATTGATTTAAAATCTCCATACATTCTCTATCTTCGACAATCATATTCTTAATTCCCTTAACCTGTCCTTCAATACGGTTAAGCCTTTTAACTAATTTATCCGTTTCTTCTTTTGTTCTGCAATCTGACATTAGTTTTCTCCTTTTGTAGGTATACCCCCTACCCCTATATTATTACTCTGTTAACATGATTTGTCAAGTGGTAGTGTATATAAAAAACTTTATACTTGATTATATTACCATTAGTCAATGATAATTACCAAAAATCAATACATAATTTTTCTATGACTTATATAGAAAATTTGGCTAAATATACAAAGAAAAGAAGGCTTGACGAAAATTATTCATTAAACAAATTTTGCTTTGATGCTGAAATTGAACCCGCATCTTTATCAAGATATGAGTCGGGACAAAGAAAAATTTCACTTGAAGCACTCATAAAAATTGCCAAATTTTATAATCAAACTCCGTCAGAGTTTTTAAAAGATTTTGAAGAATATGTTAAGACAAATACTTAATTTCACTATTCAAAACAAAAATTTTGTGATGTTTATTACAGCACTCATCTATATTATGGGTGTTTTTGCGTATTTCACTAACCTTGCAATTTTGTTGAGTGTTATTTTGTCACTTTGCGCTATTGTTGGGATTTTTAAAAACTTCATTTCTCCCAAACTTGTGTTATTTTGGATTTTTATATTTTACTTTGCATTTTTCAATTGTACTTTCAGACTTAAAAACTCGGATGAACTTTTAGAAATAGCTCCTCAAAAGAATATTTCACTTTCAGGACAAATTGTAAGCATTCCTAACAGTAATTTTACAGATAAATCAAAGTTCTTTTTTCAAACGAATAAAGGCAAAACACTTGTTACTGTGACTTCAAAAGATGAAGATTTTTCTAACCTTAAGATTGGCAATTATTATGAGATAAAAGGAAAATTACGTACACCTTTTGAGGCCGTAAATCCATCTCAATTTGACTACAGTAAGTATTTAAAGAATTTTGGAACCTTTACGGTTGTTTATACGGAAAAATCTGACATTAAACAACTCGATAAGAATTTAAGTTTTAAGTGGAAATTTTTACAAAGCTTGAATAACACACGTATTGAGATATTAAACACACATAAAAAATATCTAAAAAGTCCTAATTTAGAAATTCTTGGAGGCATTGTCTTTGGTGATGATGCAGTTGCGCCACCTGATTATATCAAAACAAACTTTATAAACTCCGGCTTACTGCATATTCTAGCTGCAAGCGGTATGAACGTTGCGTTTATATATGGATTTTGGTTCTTTTTCTTGAGAAAGCTTTTCAAAATTCCTTATAAATTGACCGTTTTAAGCGGAATGTTGGTAATCATACTTTATGCAATGATGGCAGGACTTGGAGCTTCTGTAATCAGGGCAACTATAATGATTTTATTCATTTTGGCAGGTAAGTTAATCAATCGGGATACGCATAGTATTGCTCTTTTATCGCTGGTTGCTATGTTAATGCTGATATACAACCCTGCTTATATAAACGATGTTGGGTTTCAATTATCATTTTTAGTAACCTTCGGACTTTTTGTATCTGCAAGTATTCTAACCGGCAAACGAGATACAATATCGGGTAAAATCATTGCTTGCGTAAAAGATACAGCTTTAGTACCATTGATTGCACAAGTTTGGGTTGCACCTTTGCAAATGTTTTACTTCAACACTTTTAGTTTATATTCTCTGTTTGCAAATATTTCTATAGTCTTATTTTTACCATTAATTTCTTTTGGCGGATTTGTAAGTTCAATTATTGCAATACTAAAGCCTGTTTCAGACTTTAGTTGTATGATTTTTGATTTTATTTTAACGCCATTTTTAAATGCACTTGTTGCAATTTCATCCTACTTTGCAAATTTACCTCATTCACTAATTCAAACAACACACCCAAGCGTTTATCAAGTTATTTTATATTACATAATAGTTTTACTTATTACCCTTTTGTTTAAAGTATATTCAAGAAAAGCGCTTATTTTAATGCTAAACCTTGTCGTTGTTTTAGGAGTTTCAACAATAAACCTTCCAAATAAAAACCTTGAAATTACTGCGTTTTCACTACAAAATGCTGATTCATTTTTAATAAAAACACCTAAAAACAAGTATTTCATAATCGATACAGCAAAATCGGGTTACAAAGGTGGAAAATCTCAAGCCGAAATCATAATTTTAAAATACCTTAAAGACCATGGTATAAAGAATTTTGAAGGAATGATTATAACTCACTTTGACAACGATCACTCAGGTGGCGCTGTTGATTTATATAAAAATCTAAAAATAAAAAATACATACGTAAACGAATTGGGTAATAATTCCAAAACATCGAAAGAAATCTATAACACAATAAAACCTCTGACTTTGGCGAAAAACAACTCTGTAATTTATACAGAACCTGATTTTGAAATTCGCACCTTCAAAGCAAACATTAAAAACAACGATAACGAAAGTTCAATTATCACCCTTGTAAAATACAAAGATTTTATCATGTTATTTATGGGTGATGCCGGATTAATCTCTTACAATACACTTAAAAATCAGTTACCGAAAGACGTATCAATATTGAAACTTGGACATCACGGTGCAAAAGGTACGATAGATAAAAATATGCTACAAGAATTAAATCCTAAATATGTATTGATTTCAAACGCACACAACGATTTCAACCACCCTCATGTCATTACACAAAACGTACTTAGAAAATCAAAAGTCTTAAGAACTGATATCAACAATTCAATAAAGGTTTCAGTTAGCAAAAAAGGCACTCAAATCTACTATTTCGACAAAGAATTAAAATCATATCGTAAATTGTAAAAAAGACACTAAACCCTTTAATATCGTAGGTTTTACACTATTAAGATTTGTAAAACAATTGATATAAGTGACTTTTAGCCACTTGAGAAACATGTAAAAATATGTTACAATATTAGTAGAGCGAAAGCTTATAGCAAAGAAAAAGATATACATTTCCCAATTTATGAAACGCTCTAGAGTGTTATTCCCCATGCATTTTTAAAATCGCACCACTCTTCAAAAAAAAGGTATTCTGGTTCCAATATAAATAGCGACAAGAGTTTTCTTTGAGAACCCTTTAGTAGCTGTGTCTTTATGGTGAAATTATGAATACTAAAACATTAAAACTTACCCCACCCAAAATGATTGCGACGGCAATCAATTTGAGCATATTAACAGCTCTGGTTGTACTTGCAAATAACTTCTTTAAGAGCCCTCCAATTATTGCAAAAGAAGTCAGATTGGCACAAGGAAGTGTTGTATCTCCTCTGTTAGATAATACAAGGACAAAAGAGGATATTAAAGAACTTACTATTGAAGAGCAAGCGAAAAACTTCAATAATAGCATAAAAAGCAGATATAAAAATTCAATGGTTTATGATGTTGCATTGGGCGTAAAGCACATCAAACTAACAAAAACAATCAATGGTCGTCCTGTACGTATAAATGTAGTCGAAATAAATCAAAAATTAAATCCTAATTTACAAATCAATCCCCAATTATCATCTTCAAGGTTAGCTTCAAAATCAACAATCACAACTTTAGCAAGAAAAAACAATTCGCTTGTTGCAATAAACGGTACATATTTTAAACCTCAAACAGGTGTTCCTTTAGGAACTTTAATGATTAACGGAAAAATGTACACAGGTCCTATTTATAATAGGGTTGCCATGGGCATTTTTGATAACGGTTTTGATATGGCAAGATTGGAACTTAATGCACAAGTTAAATCATTCAAAGGCAACGTTAAAGTTGATAACATTAACCAACCGAGAATGCTTTCAACTCACGTTATTGTATACACACCTGAATGGGGAAGTTTTGCGCCGCCTAGCCCAAAATATGGTAAACAAATAGCCGTAGAAAAGGGTAAAATTATATCTATTGGCACACAATCAATGCCCATACCTCAAAATGGTTATGTAATCGTTGGTCCAGACGAAAGACTTGCAAAAATATATAAAGCAAAACACATTGACTTGGATATCAAAACAATTCCAAACTGGGAGAATGTAAAACACATCATCAGTGGCGGACCTTATTTGGTAAAAAATGGTGAAGTTTTCGTTGATATGACCGAGCAAAAACTTGGCGCAATCGGCGGTAAAAACCCAAGAACAGCAATTGGTTACACACAAGACGGTAACTTCATAATGGTTGCAGTAGACGGACGAGAAGGCGCATCTGTCGGTTTGACTTTAAAAGAATTGGCTTGGTTTATGAAATCAATCGGATGTACAAACGCAATGAACCTTGACGGTGGGGGTTCTACAGTAATGTACGTTAACGGACGAGTTGTAAATATGCCGAAAGTTAAAGGCGGAATCGCATTATCAAACGCATTGACAATCGATTTAAAATCATAAAATTTTTACTTCAGACAGCATATCTTCTTATTTGCATGTGGCTAAATTTCCTAAGGTTTAGCCCTTTTTTTTGAGCAAATTAAGATAATTCTTTAATCATTTTTTTAGCAGGAAAATAATCAGGAAGCACCTCTAAAGAGGTTTCAAATTCGTGTAACGCAAGAAGTCTGTTGTTATGCTTCAAGTGGTAATTTCCGTAAATAAAATGTAATTCCGGATCATTGTAACATCTTTCAACACCTTTGTTTAAAAATATTTTTGCAACCTCCCAATAATCATAATTTATCAGCGCTCTGGCAATAAATTTGTAACTTTCTTGATTAATTTGGAAGAAAATATCCGCAGAATTAATAACATTTTCAACATATTCGTTTAAACCTGCTTTTATAAGCAACCCAATATCGATTTCTAAAAAATTTCTAATCTGCAAATATGATGGGAAAAATTGAATATAATTTTTCATAAACTGAATTAGCAAATACGCCCAATCCGCACGTAAATCTTTATCCCTGATAATCGTAAACGTTCTTTTAGCATCGTTTAATTTGTCAGAAAGCAACTCACAGTAGCCTTCCTCCAAAAGCATTCCGTTAGCTTTAAAAAAAGGCAAGCATTCTTTTATTTTAATCTCGGTTAAGCAATTTTTTGCTTCTTCATAGTTCATATATTATTTATTTTCAGGATTATTTTTCTTTAGAATAACCTTTCTGGGAGCCTCTTTTTTAGCTTGAGGCATTAAGTCAGACAAAGAGCCTAAAGCTTCTAAAGAAGTATTGTCAGATTGCTTGTTAGCGTTTTGAATTTGAACATAAACTTCTTCACGATAAATTTTTACATCCTTTGGAGCGTTAATTGCGATTTTACAGTTATCTAATTTTGACTCTAAGATTGTAATTTCAATTTCGTCGTTAATAATAATTTTTTGACCGTTTTTTCTTGATAATATTAGCATCTGTTACTCTCCGTCCTTTTTAGGTTCTTCATCCTTGAACAACGGATAAGTAACATCAAACCCTGTACCACTCAAAACTACTTGTCCGGCTTTGTTGTTATTAACATTAAAAACAATTGGAGCCAAAAGGTTAACCGTAGTTTTTCTAGGATTATCACCGGGTATTTTAGCGATATTCATAACAATTAAATCTTCTGCAGATTTAACGTCTAAAGATGCCTCTGCCTCATCCGGTAACTCAAATGTGTAATCTATACCAAAGAAACTTGGAATAGTAGCAGGAAACGCTAAGTCTGGAGTGTGAGTTGATTGTATCCACTTGAATAATGATGCTTCTTTTGATTCAATCATTACAAATTGTTCTTCTTCGTTATAGCCTAGAATTGGCATAGTGAAATCAAATACAAATTTATCATCTACTTCAATTTCACCAAATCTGGTTGTTTGAATTTTCATAATCTTCCTTATCTAATTTTCTAATTGTTGTTACCTGAACCAAAATCTAAGTTTGGCATCATTTGGCTAAACATCATTGTTTGCAACATTTCCGGTGTAAATTGCATTTGTCCGTTAGCTTGACCACCTGCTTGTTGTTGAGCTTGTTGAGCCATTAAAAATGGTAACATGTTCATCATATTGTTATTGTTGTTATTGTTATTGCTGTTTTTTTCTCCAAAAAGCATACCGATGTTAGGTTGAGAATATTGTGACATTTGTGCTGTCATCATATCTCTTTGCATTTGTCTTTGGAATTCTTCTCTTGTAACGTCAGGTTTGTATTCGCTTTTAACTTCCGGTGCAGAAGAAACTTGAGCGTTATTATTCGGAGCTGTTTCAATTCTTGAATTTTGAGCTTGTTGAGCCATTTCAGCTTGTTTTGCAATGTTACCTAAACCGGCATCATTCAAAACTCTAATAGCCTTCAAAACATCTTCGTCTGACGGTTGAGATGATGCAATCAAATTTGGAGTTTGAGCTAAAAGATTTAAAGTATTTGTTTCAATTGAACCTTTTTTGTTAGCGAAATCTCTGAAATCTTTGAATTCATATTTATTTAACTCTTCGTCAGAATTCATTTCTTTTCTCAAACGTTCAATTCTTTTTCTTTCAATTTCTTTGTTCAAATCGGCAGACAAACCGTTTCCGTATGGAGCATTAATAAATTTATCTAAGTCAGTTTGAGCCTCTTGAACCTTCTTTTGTTCCGTAGGAGCGTAACATGCCGGATCACCTTTTACGCAGTAGTAACCTCTTTCGGCATATTTACCCAATGTGTTATTAGGGTTAAGATTATTTGCTTTGAAATAACAATATTCAGCCCTGCTTTGATATCCGGCTCTTGTATATGCCATACCCAAGTAGTAATATACAATTTGATTTTCTACATTTTTGTTTTCTCGTACATATCTTGTTAAATCTTGAATACAACCGGTAATATTACCTTGTTTGTATTTTCTGATAGCTTGTGCAACAAGAGGTGTAACAGCTTCAGTGTAAGCAAAAGCACTGTTTGCCATAAAAGTCATTATACAAATTATTAATGTAAGTAATAGTTTTTTTCTCATTCGTGGTACTCCCTATCTCAATTTTAATGATTTTGCACCAAAAATCAACTTTTTTACATTATATAAATACATATAGGTTTATAAATACCTCAAACAGTTGATTTTATTAGCTTTTAAATAGAGAGTTGAATTCTTAAAATATTGTAAACTTAAAGTATCATTGCAACCACCATTAGAACCATAAAGCCAATTTGTAATGCTGTTGCCATTTTTTGTTGAAAACCGTTTGAATCATATTTTTTAGCAACTTTTTGTGCATTAACGGCGCCATATAAACGACTTAACCTTGAAGAATCACTTTCTTTGCTAAAATTTGAGTTAAAAACAGTGTTTTCTAATCGACTTAAACGCTTGTCAACAGTATCACCGGAGAAACTTTGTTTGTATACATTCTTTTCTAATTTATTCAATTTTGAACGGAAGTCACGGTCAGAGATTTGTCTGTCCCAAGCTTTTTCAGGATTATTAACCGAATTGTTGTAACTTTCTTGTTGAACATTTTGAGGAGAAAAATAATTGTCAGGATATTGCGTTTGTGGATTGTCAGCTAAATAACTTTCATCTTGATAATAATCGTTGTGAGAAAAATAAAATTCATCCGAATTTTTAGGTACATTATAGGCTAATTTATCTTTTAACCTGTCCACACGAGTTGCCAAATCATCATTTGTATAAGTTTTTCTAAACGCTTGTTTTTCAAGATTTGAAACCCTTGTTTTGATATCCATATGCTTGTAATTTTTACCGAATGCAGATTGTTCCATTGAATCAACAACGGGATATTCAATGTCAGGATCTGCTTTTTCTTCAGGTTCAATATATTTCTCTTGTTGTTGTGCAAGTTGTTGGTTTTGTTGAGTTTTAGGAGAGTAGAAATTATCTCCGTCATCTTCACCATTTGTAAAAGCGTATTTTCGAGGAGTAACCTCTTTACCCATTTGTTCTGAGGCAATATCTTTATCTAAACCGGCAAGACGTGATTTAACACTTCCAGATTTCTTTTCGCCATATACGGTTTGCTCAATTCTATCAAGCCTTTCAGAATCACTTTGATTAGAATATTCAATACCGTAAAGATTATTCTCAATTTTTGATAAAGTCTTAGAAGATTGACTTTGAGCCAAAACACTTGCCTGTAAAACAAAAATACAAACTATGCTGATAAAAATTTTATTCATAATAAACCGTCCCAACGATATGTTAAACGTGGTTAACGGCTTTTTCTATTAAACAACTTTGTAATTTTTATTTTTTAAAACATTGTCAAAAAGTAGTACATCAAAAGAGGGTTAACTTCCTTATTTCATTCAGTGCTACAACACGGGATTTTTTCTTTTGACTGTAAGGTGTTAAGACAATAAGACGATAAGTCGAACTATGATTAAGATGATATTTTAACTCTATGTCATCCCGCACTTGATGCGGGATCTCTTCTTTAGACCATAAGACTTTAAGACTATAAGACAATAAGTCATTTATATTCAAATTGACTTTTTATCATAGTTCGACTTATCCACTTAACCATTGTTGACTTATGTATAACTCTACTCTTCCTCATCCACCCAACGTTTTACGTCAAAACGCAAGTCTGTAACCTTCATTTTCAAAGACTTCAAATACGGTGTAAGCTCTGTCAGAACTTTTGTTTTTCTAAACATCAATTCTTGCGCCACTGCAGGATTTTTACACGCAACAATCATAACCCCGTTTGCTGTCATAGAAAACGGTTTTGAATTATCTTTAAACTTCTCGCCAACAACTTTTTGCCAAAACTTAAAAAGGTTACTTCTCGTAATCGCTTTTTTAAAATTTTTATCTTCAAGCATTTTTGCTAATGTATCATCAATGCCTTCAAAGTTAGTATATAAAACCTTTTTAGTCATATTAAGCCCATTTCATATTTGTGTGCTATAATTAAGCAATGGAACATTTGAACTTAGATGATAGCATAAAAAAATCAAAAAATATATTAATCATAACTCACGTCAACCCTGACGGTGATGCTTTAGGCTCTATGATTGCACTTAGGGATTTAATCTACAATCATTACAAGAAAAAAGCTGAAATGATGATTGTATCAAAATATCCTAAAATGTATGAATACCTAAGCGGAGCAAAGGATGTAAAACACATTTCTGAATTCGACAATTCAATGGTATACGATATGGTTATACTTGTTGATGTTGCAGCTTTAGACAGAATTTTTGATGCTAAAATCTTCTATGAAAAAGCTATGATTAAGGCTACTATCGACCACCACAAAACTAATAATTACGATGCAAACATCCAATTTGTTGAAAGTGATGCAAGTTCGACAGGTGAAGTTTTGTTCCAAATTGCTGAAAATCACGGTTGGAAAGTTGATGAAAAAATTGCAGAAGCAATTTACACAGCAATTTTAACAGACACAGGCGGATTCAGATTTGACAACACAAGTTCAAGAGCGCTAAAAATTGCCTCAAAACTTGTTTCGGCAGGCGCTAACCCTAAAAAAGTTTACAAAAACTGCTACGAATCTAAATCTAAAAATTTGGTTATGTTCCAAGCATACTGCATTAGCAAGGCCGAATTTGCAGAGAATGACAAAATCGCTTACACCGTTGTCTACAAAAAAGATTTAGAAAAATTTGGCGGTGGTGAAGACTTCACAGAAGGTCTTGTTGAAGTCTTAAGAGCTATTGAAACAACCGAAGTTGCTTTTATTCTGAAAGAACTTGATAACAAGATGTTTAAAGTGTCTATGCGCAGCAAAAACATCGATGTTGCAGACGTTTGTTCGGCATTCAACGGTGGCGGACACAAATTTGCAGCAGGTTGTGTGATAAAAAATAGCGCAAATGAAGCGGTTAAAAAGCTTATTGAATTAATCAAACAACAGGGTGTTTAATGAAGAAAATCTTTGTTTACTTGAAAAGGTTAATAAAATCTATCGTTGACAACGATTTTTTTGGAATGGCGTCTGAAATGGGCTTTATGTGCGTACTGGGCATCTTTCCGACTCTTTTGTTCTTAACCGGAATTTTTGGTTGGGCCGGAAAGCACGATTTTATAAAACCGATTTTATCATTTTTAGTTCAAATTATGCCGGATGAATCCGTAGAACTGGTTTTCACAGTTCTAAAAGAGGCTGTATTCTATTCAAAAGGTGGGTTTTGGGCTATCTTAGGATTTTTAACCACCGTATTTTTAACAACGAATATGCTTGCAATCATCGCCAAAGGGCTTAATAGAGCTTACAAAATCGGTGAAACTCGTTCATTCTTATACACAAGAATACTTGCATTCTTTATGTTAATCGTAAATACGGCCGTTTTATTCATCACAGTAAACTTAATCATCTTCGGTAAAATCATATTCAATTTCTGCGTAACTTATTTACATCTAGGACAAGAAGCAGCTGCAATGTGGATGTTTTTACGTTGGCCGATTTCATTCGTTGCGCTTTACGTAATGGCATTTTTACACTATTACATCCTACCTGATTTAAAAGGACCGGAATTATTAAAACTAAAAAGCACAATCCCAGGAACTTTCTTTTTCAGCACATTTTGGTTGTTAGGCTCTTGGGGATTTTCAATTTACGTAAACAATTTACACACATACAACTTCATTTACGGCACCATCGGAGCTTTTGCAGTGTTAATGGTTTGGCTGTATTACTCATCAATACTAATTTTGATAGGTGCAGAGATTAACTCACAAGTTTACAACAGACTGGGTATTACAAATGGAAAATAGCCAAAGATTACACGTAAACTATGCTTCAATCGTTGACATTGTCGAAGAAAACTCTACAGTTCTTGATTTAGGCAGTGGCGACGGCACTTTGCTAAAAATGCTTAAAGATAAAAAGAACGTTCAAGGCAAAGGGATTGAAATTGACGAAAATTCTGTAATAGAAAGTATTCAAAAAGGTGTTTGTACAATTCAAGGCGATATTGACGAAGGTCTGAAACAGATTACAGACAAGGAATATGACTATGTTATTCTAAACAGCACACTTCAATCAACAGAAAGACCTGATTATGTAATAAACGAAATGCTTAGAGTAGGCAAAAAATGTGTCGTAAGTTTCCCGAATTTTGCTTACTGGAAGGTTCGTTTTTATTTAATGTTTAAAGGTCGCATGCCAAAATCGGAGCGATTACCTTTTGAGTGGTATGATACCCCGAACATTCACCTGCTTACAATCAACGACTTTTTTGAATTTGCGCAAAAGAATAATTTCAAAATTCTAAAATCATTATATTTTACAAATGGCAAAGTCAGAAAAAATATTATTACAAGACTAATCAGCCCATTATTTGCGGAAGATGCCATTTTTGTACTTACAAATTAGCAGTATTGCTTTTTTTTATTCAGTTTGATATAATTGTGTCAAATATTAGGAGAAATTATGAAAAACATTATCATCTATACAACAAAAAAAGAATCTGAAATTAAAAATACTATTGAAAATTTGGATAGCATCGATAAGGCGAGTGTTAGAGTTGAACTAGCTGAAGATTTAAAAGAATATGAACTTTTAAACCCATACTTGTTAATCGTTGAAGATGTTTCAAATTTAAAAGATGTTTTGATGACAACAAAATTCAAAGTTCCGGTATTGTTCGTTGGCGAACCAATCAACGACGTTACAATCAGAGCATTGACTTATGATTACATCTCAACACCAATCAACAAAGATGTTTTAGTAACTCGTATTAATTCATTATTTAAAGTTAAAGAATTCCACGACAAAATCAACGAAGTTTCTACAACTGATGAATTAACAGGTTTACACAACAGAAAATACTTACAAGAACGTTTAGATGCAGAAATTTCACGTGCAAGACGTTACAAAACTCCATTGTCATGCCTATTATTTGATATCGACTTCTTCAAAGTTGTTAACGATATGTACGGCTATGAATGGGGCGACGTTTTATTGAAAAACTTTGCTGACAAATTAAAAGCGTTAATCAGAAAAGAAGATGTTTTAACTCGTTACGGCGACGAAGAATTTATCGTAATTCTTCCAAATACATCAGAAGACAATGCATTCTTGTTTGCAGAACGTTTCAGACGTAGCATTGAAAAAATGGAATTCATCCCTGCAGGAGAAGAAGAAAGACACCCAATCACAGTTTCAGGTGGTATTTCAACATACCCTTGCTTGGCTAACGTTGAAGAAGATGCAAACACAGTTATCAGATATGCAGAACACGCATTATACAACGCTAAGAAACGTGGTAAAAATAAAATCGTTCAATTCTCTCAAATCAATTTAGAATTCTAAGATTTTGAAAAGATATAAAAAAGGCGGTCGGTGAATTTCACCGACCGCCTTTTTGTGTTAACATAATGAACATTATATCATCCCGTGGCTGACACGGAAAAATACAAGATGATGCCTATTTGACATCAACAACATCACATTGATATTCAGGATGTTCTTTCAATTTTTCTTCTATTTCCTCAAATTTTAATAGCCCTTCTGATGCACCAAAATTTGAAACAACAGAACTTGAATTTACAGAAGCGTACATCAAGGCTTTGCAGATGTCAGATTTTTTTGCATGAAGAGTTGCACAAAGAGTAGAAGCAAACGCATCACCTGCGCCTAAAGTTGAAACAACTTTGCTTGGAAATATTGGTGCAATGTAGATTTTATCATTTGCATAAGCATAAGCACCCTTTCCACCGTCTGTTATTACAACTAGCTGATAATCCTTAACCTTCAGTTTTTTCAACATTTTAACAACGTCAGGATGAACTCTTTCATTTGAAAAATCTTCTTCTGAAGTATTTGGTCGAACCTCAATACCTGTACACATTTGAGCCTCTTCTTTGTTCATCACAACAATGTGAGCATTCTCCAAAATGTGTTTCATATAATCAAAACCTTTTTTAAGGCTTGTAGAACCGGCATTAACGCAGATTTTAACATCATTTTCATGCGCAAATTTAACAATTGGTTCTAAAATCTTTGTTGATTTTCCGTTTAGAGGTGCCAAATATAAGAATTTAGCCTGTTTTATGGCATCAAAATCTATTTCATCTTTTGCAATTTCGCCGTTACCGCCACGGTGAGCCAATACAGTTCTATCACCTTGGAAACTTACCAGAATTACAGAAAAACCTGTAGAAGTTTTTGAAGTTTGAATGATGTGTGACAAATCTAAATTTTTATCTTTCAAATAATTCATTATTCCGTGAGCATAAAAATCTTCACCAACTTTGAAAATAGCAGAGGTATTGTAACCTAAATTTGCAAAGTTAATTGCTGTATTAACACCGCCACCGCCGACTTTCGTATCAAAATCAGTTATATCAATTTTTGAACCGTATCTATAACTCATAAATTCTGATTTTTTGTCAAAAGAATTTACTGATACAATATTTGCCTCATCACATTTAACAAAAACATCAATTGTAGCACTACCGATAGTCACAATATTAAACATTTTGAACCTCTATTATTTTATAATTCTTGCCGGATAATTATGTTTCAAAAGTTCATTAGCAAGCGATTGAGCTTTTGCTTCAGAAGAGAATGAACCAACTTGAAGAGTGTAAGTACCTTGAATATTTTTAATAAACGGAGTTACACCCAAACCCGATTCCTGCAAGATTGATTGAGCAACTTTAGCTTGATCAATAGAAGAATAGCTACCAACAACAACTTTAACAACAGGATTGTATGCAGTTGGAATTTCAACCGGTTTTGGAGGTTGAGCAACAGTTTTTTGTTCTTGAGATTGTTGAACCTCTTGAGCAACTTGTTTAACTTCTTGTTTAACCTTTTTAACCGGAAGTTTAACTTTTTCCTCTAAAGTGTTGTCAAAATATTCATCTTCATCATCTTCTTCAAATTTGTTTCTGGCTTCTTCAATCTTTTTAGTCATAATATTTGAATCTTCAGATTGAATAGCTTTTAATCTGTTATCTATAAAACCTTTAACACCCAATCCTGATTCTTTTGCATCTACAGCTGAATCTTCACCGATAGAAACATCTACATTCGGTGTAATTTTTCTTGCAGCGCCAATAAAGAAAACAAGCATAATCAAAAAGGTTGTTGTAAAAACAGTCAAAATATTTTGCGCTGTAACATCTTTATTTTTTTTATATCTTTTATAGCTTTGATATTCTGGTTGTTGTTTTTGAGTCATAAAATTAAATCCTTTTCATTTTACAAATATTTTAACCAAAACAATATTAAAAGTCTATAAGGCTTGGAGGAGGTGTTGAAAGTTGAAAAATTGTAAAAAATAATATCTCCGACATTAAATCATCCAATCTGCGCAATGTAAACAAATGTAACAAAGTGGTTCAAAAGCATTAAGTTTACATGGTTTTATGCCGAATTAAAAAGCATAGGGAAATGGATAATAAATAGTTAATAAGGAAAGTGTGTCGTTATGGGTTTAGCAGCATCACAAGCAAGATTTTTAAATTTAACAGCTAGAAAGACTAACATTGAATATGAAGGTCAACAAATCAACCAACAAAGAACTACTCTAGCTAACCAATCTGCTAACTACTACAGTTCTATGTTAACTTTATCTGTTCCTACTCCTCCTTCTACTGAAAACTACAAAACTATCGTTTACTCTGTAAACTATGGTCAAGATTATACTCTAAACCAAGTTTCTAAAAACGCTCAAGGTTCTTACACTGTATTATATACAACTTCTTACCAAGACAGCGCTATGAGAGCTACAGTTAACGGTTATGCTGTATCTTCAAAAAATGGTAAATATTACTATGGCGGTAAAGAAATCAAATTAATCAACGATGATCCTCAACAAAAACTTATCGCTGATTCTACAGTTGCTGGTATCAACGAAAACTTAAAAGCTGACAAACAAGTTCAAGCTTCAGATGTTTACTTCGTTAACATGGGTTCTGAATCTGCAGCAAACATCGTATACTTCACTGCAGCTGATTTAAAATCTGCAACAGATAACAATACTGTATCAAAAGCTTACAAAGAAATCACTGTTACAAAATACAACCAAGGTTCTTTCCAAAACTGCACTATCGAAAGAGATGCAAGCAACAGAATCACAAGCATTTCTTCTCCAGACTTAGGTAACGGCGAATTATTATCTGTATCTTCAACATCAGTAACAGATGATGCAGCATACGAAGATGCATACAACCAATACCAATACGAAACATATTTATACCAACAACAATTAGAAGAAATTAACGCTCAAACATCTATCATCCAAGCTCAAGATAAAAAATTAGAATTACGCTTGAAACAATTAGATACTGAACAAAGCGCTATCTCTACTGAAATGGAATCTGTTTCTTCTGTAATCAAAAAGAACTCTGATGATTCTTTCAAAACTTTCGCATAATGAATTT
>URRM01000011.1 GCA_900550295.1 uncultured bacterium | reverse complement strand
CTTTACATTTATAAAGTTTTTTTATTGAGCATTCATTGCTTCTATTTCTCTTAATGAAGCGTGAACCTTGTGACATCCGCAATCGCAGTAAAGAACTTCGCCTGTAGTACCGCTTGAAAGTGGTGATGCCAAAAATAAACCGGCATTTCCTACATCGTCTAAAGTTGTATTTCTGTTCAATGGTGATTTCAATGAAATAGCTTTTAACATGTTGCTAAAACCTGAAATTCCGCTTGCTGCCAATGTTTTGATTGGACCTGCAGATAAACAGTTAACTCTAACACCGTTTTTACCCATATCCATTGCTAAGAATCTCATTGATGATTCTAATGCAGCTTTTGCAACACCCATTACATTATAGTTTGCAACATACATTTCTGAACCGATATAAGTTAAGGCAAGAACTGAACCGCCTTCGTTCATAATAGGTCTTGCGTTACGACAAATTGAAACTAAAGAATAAGCGCTTACGCCTAATGCTAAATCCCAACCTTCTCTTGAAGTGTTAATGAATTCACCTTGTAAGTCTTCTCTGTTTGCAAATGCTACTGCATGTACTACAAAATCCAACTTGCCGTAAATCTTTTCGCATTCTGCAAATACAGCTTTAACTTCTTCTTCTTTAGTTACATCACAAGACATAATTAATTTTGAATTCATTTCTTCTGCAATTGGTCTAACTCTTTTTTCCATTACTTCACCTGCATATGTGAAAGCAATGTCTGCGCCTTCTTCAAATAATTTTTGAGCAATTGCATATGCAATGCCGTGCTTATTTGAAACGCCAAAAATAACGCCTTTTTTTCCTTGCATAATATTCATAATTTTTCTCCTTATAATATTCTTTCGCCAGTCTTTTGGTCGAAATATAAAAATTCATTATTGTCTAAACTTAATTCCAAAAATTCACCGATGTTGTTATCTGCATTTAATCTTGCAGAACATTTATTTTCACCGATATTAAAGTAAGCAATTTGTTCAGAACCAAGGAGTTCTGTCATTTCAACTTTTACATTTAATTTTATTCTACCATTCGGATTTGTCATATTTTCAGGACGAATTCCGACTGTTACTTTATCTCTATTGCAAAGTTTTTCCATAATTTCTTCTGACAATTCAACTACAGGTTCTGTCATTATCAATGTATTATTCACGATATCACAATCAATAAAATTCATTTGAGGAGAACCGATAAATCCTGCAACAAACTTATTTTGAGGATTGTTATAAATATTTGTTGGCGTATCTACTTGTTGAATTTTACCTTTGTCTAAAACAACAATTCTATCACCCATTGTAAGAGCTTCTGTTTGATCGTGAGTTACGTAAATGAATGTGGTTTGTAATTTTTCGTGCAGTTTTTTAATCTCTGCACGCATTTGCACTCTTAACTTTGCATCCAAATTTGATAAAGGTTCATCCATCAAGAATACTTTTGGATTACGAACTATGGCTCTACCTAACGCTACACGTTGACGCTGTCCGCCTGACAATTGTTTTGGTTTTCGGTCTAAGTATTCTGTTAAATTTAAAATTTCTGCGGCTTCTTTAACTTTTTCATCAATATATTTTTTGTCAAATTTTCGCATCTTCAAACCAAATGCAATATTTTCATATACTGTCATATGTGGGTATAGCGCATAACTTTGGAATACAAATGCAATATCTCTATCTTTTGGATGGATATTATTTACCTTTGTGTCACCAATGTAAATATTTCCGCCTGAAATTTCTTCTAAACCTGCTATCATTCTTAAGATAGTCGATTTACCGCAACCTGAAGAACCAACAAGAACTAAAAATTCTTTGTCCCTTATTGTTAAGTCAATCCAGTCAATAACTCTTTTTTTATCATAAGATTTTATTAAATTTTCTAATCTAACTTCACTCATTTTCTGATTGTATTACCTTTTCTGCAGGAATTATAACGTTATAAGTTGTTCCTTGCATTGGTTGAGAATCAACCCAAACGTTACCTTTCAAAACTCTTATTATATTTTTTATTGTCGCAAAAGCTATTGAACGGAACAGGCTGCTTTTATTTGGATTATCCAACTGTGCATATGGTTCAAACAAGTTTTCTAATTCCGCATTACTGATTCCAAGGCTCTTGTCTGATATTTTAAACATCAAGAATGAGTTGTCCTTTGCATTTTCTACCGGCAACAAACATTTTTCCGCTACCAATTCTAAATCAGGATGTTTTACTTCAATATCAATAGAACCAACATCTGTAAATTTTACGGCTGCTTCTATAATGTTTTCTAAAATCACCTTCAATAAAGCTTCATCAGAATATACTGTTCTCTTCATATCTTTTTCAACATCTATATTAATTTCAATTTCTTTTGCTTGAATTTCTTTATCATGTGTTTTGATTACGGCATTTAAAACATTCACCGCATCAAAATAGCTCAATTTTCTTTCAAATAAGTTAGATTCAGCTTTTGATAATTCTAAAATTTTATTGAATAAATACAAAACTTCTGTTGTATTTTTATTTATAATATTCACATATTTTTCTTGTTTTTCTGTTAAATCTCCACCGATTCCGCCCAATAAGGCTTGAGAAAAACCAACAATTGATTCTAACGGAGTTTTTAAATCTCCTGATAATTTAACTAAGAAATTATTTTTATCTTTGTTTGTTTTACGTAAACTTTCATGCTCAACAAAAATGCTTGTAAGAGTTTTATAGCTTTGAGTATTATCTCTAAAACAAACTAAAAAACCTTCATCTGTTTTTCTTGCAGTAAATTCAAAAAACATATCCTTTTCATCAGGAGTTTTTGCTTTTATAACTTTAGTTAAGCCACTATCTGCAAGTTTAATAATAAAATCCATAGCATTTTCAAAAACGTTATCAATATAACCTTCTGAAAAATTTTCTTTTAATTTCGACAAAGTCTTTTGTGCAACATCATTACACCACAGAAAACTACCTTGATTATTTAAAAGAGCCACATTGTCAGGAAGTTTTGTTAATAAATCTTCTTCTTCCTCATCCTTGTTGTTAAATAAATTTTTAAAAAAATCAAACATATATACCTTTTTTCTTCTATAAGTATACCATAGGTGTTGATTTTAGCAAGATGTTAAGAATATGGCTGAAACAATAAGACTATAAGAGCATAAGTCCTCTGTAATTAAAATGACAATTTGATAATAGTTAGACTTAACTACTTAATCTTTATTGACTTATAGACTTTTTATTAAGTTATATTACATTTAAAAATCAGACCTAGCAAAAAAAATTATGTTTTGCTTTAAAGCATGTACGTACTATTTTTGTGCAAAAACAGGAGATTATTATGCGTGAAATTGATAATATGAACGCTATCCGCTTTCAAAAAGTAGAAATCAAAAAAGATAAACCTAAAAAATCAGCAGCTCCGGAAGGTTGTGAAGATAATATAGAATTTCAAAACGCTAAAGCTGCTTCATTAGGACGTTCTCAAGTTTCTAAGCCTGATAACGTAGAAAATGATATTAAATTCATGATGAAAAATCCTGAACTTGTTATGCAAGCAAATATGTTCTTTGACAATGCTTATGACTTGTTAAAAAGCAAAAACGAAGAACGTGCTTATGAAAAATCAGCTCAAATGATGCAAGCATTCAGAGATGAATTCATTATGAAAATACGCTAATCTTCAAAGATTAGGTGGTTTTAAGGTTTAATGTTTGGTTAAAAAAAGCCCTAATTATTTAGGGCTTTTTTATGTTTTTAAAACTAATATTTTTGTTATCTAAATATCATTTATTGTGTAATCAACTTCTCTTAAAACAGGTCTTGTTCTAATGATTGGAACTATTTTTTGTTCGTTTTTCATTACATCAACCGGAGTTGAAATATTTGGAGTATTTGGAATTATTTCTTCAACTTTAACTTTGTTTGTCTTTTTAACTTTTTGAGATTTTGGTGTAACTTCCTTTTCCGGTTTTGAAGTTTGTTGTTTTTCAAGTTCAGCTTGTTGTTTTTTAGCCTGTTCTTCTTGCATTTGAATTGTAACCGCTTGTTTTGCAGCTTTTATTTGTTCTCGTTCTTGTTTCTTTTCAAGACGAATTTTTTCTTTTTCATATTTAGCCTCAAGTTTCGCTCTTTGTTCCTCTTGAGCCTTTTTAATTTTTTCTTCTAATGGCAATGCTTCTTCTTTTGCTTTTTGAATTTCTTTTTCAGCTTGGTTTGCCTTAAATTCTTTTATATTAGCTTTTGCTTTTGCATTCAAGGCTTTTGTTTCTTTCGCAATATTACGAACAGCCTTTTTAGTTTCTGCTTTTACATAACGAGTGCTTCTAACAGAGGCTCTTCTGCCGTCAATTTTAAATTTGTCAATAGAAACAGCTGTTGGCTTCACAATGTTAGGACGTAAGTTTAAGTCTTGATATTGATCTATTTTCATCAACGCTAATTGTGTTTCTTGAACTACTTGCGGAGATAAAAATTTTGTTGAATATCTTTTAACTTTTTCTAACTGTTCACTTGAAGGTGAATATGCTTGAGTCATAATTCTATTTTCACGAGAACTGATTAATTTATGATAATTTTCTTGCCACAAAACCACCTGATTATTTGCATCAATCAATGTAATTTGAGTTGTAAGTCTATATGCAGGATCAATTACTGTAGCCCCGGGGATATTTAGAAAATCCCACAATGTTCTGCGTGTAATATAGTTTTGAGCATCCATTTGGCAAGAAATCAAAAGAACTTGCTTTGTTCTAAATCTGCTTGCTAGTTTTTGAATTGTGTTGTAATCAATTGCATAATTTACATCATAATTATGCATCATCTTTACAACTTCTTTTTTAAAGTATTTATTTTGTGATTGATTAAGAGAATTTTTAATTTGATAAAGTTGAACCGCTGACATTTGCGGATGAGTATTGTAAATATTAATAATATCTGTAGCTATAATGTCTGCAGATTTTGGGAATATCATATAATCTGTATATTCTTCAAAAATACTTGTCGGAAGCACCAAAAGATTATACTGAGTCGCCCAACAGCGACCTGAACATATTAACAATAAAAATAAAATAAAACTTATAAATTTTTTCATGCTAAGATTATAACATATTATTATTTAGTGTGCTAATTATTAAAAAGGAGTTAATAAATGGACTACAATGAATTATTAGAAAAAGCTAAAAAAGCAAGCGAAAACAGCTATTCACCTTATTCAAATTTTCCGGTAGGTGCATGCGTTTTAATGGAAAGTGGCAAAACTTACATTGGAACTAATGTTGAAAACTCATCTTTCGGTGCAACAATTTGTGCTGAACGTAGTGCTATTGTTAACGCAATCGTTAATGGCGAAAGAAAAATTACAGCAATCGCAATTTATGGACCAAAAATGAAACGTTGCACACCTTGTGGTGTTTGCAGACAAGTTATGAACGACTTCCGCTCTGACAAAGGTATTGACATTATTCTTGAAGACGAAAACGGACAACCGGAAGTTCATACAATCGATGAATTATTACCTTTAGGTTTCGATTTATAATATAATATTAATATGTTCATCTTTGAATTTATTAAAAAATATTGGTACAAAACTTACGTAGAACCCAAAATTCTCGAAGAAGAAAAATGTATCAAGCAATATGATGCAACAGATGAATCACCTGAATTTATTGAAGACTATGAAAAATGTGAGCATGTTTATATGCCAATTGATAGTTCCGGTGAAATTTTGGCATGCACAAAATGTGGTGCCTTAGCAAACAAAAAAGATGTTTGTAAAGATAATTTCTTTGAAAGAAAAGAAATTTAGGTTGATATGCTATAATATCCGTATTATGAAACGAATTTTTACACTATTTTTAATTATTTTTGCTTTGCAAAGTTCTTGCTTTGCAACTACGAATGTGAGCTTTGTTTACCTTAACGGTTCAAACAATAACAATACAAAAATGAGAAACTGGTTTTTAAGCGGAATAAAAAAATTCCACCCAACACTTAAAAATCAAATTGAAAAAGACAAATTTACACAAAAATACTTATTAAATGACAAACATTACGTTATTGACGAAACTCCAACTATTTTCTTTTGGGGTGATAAAAGTCAAAATGATTTAATGTTTATGAAAGAAAAAGCAAACCTTTTACGCTCAATTAGTCCTATTGTTGCTTTTTTTGTAAGAAATACGATTGCAGACTGCCTTCACGATGCAATTTGGGTTCAAAAAACACATAACATGATTCCAATTATTCAAGATTTGGATATCACAGTAAAAGGTCAAGTTTCTCAAAATAAAAAAGTTGTCTTACTTGGATATTCAGCCGGTTCGTTTATTACAATGGAATATTTGTTTAATAAAATGCCTTATCTGAATATTGAAGAATACTTAATTGATAAAGGAATTGATGATGATTTACTAAAATTTGTCAGAAAAAATCCGAGAAAAAATGCCTGCTTGTTGTCTATTGTAGGTTCTGATGTTCTTGATTACTCTGCTTTAGGTACGACTTTTATCAACAAAAACAAAGAAGAATTCAAAAGAGGGTACTTAAAAATTGATGAATTTACAGATAAATACTGTGCTCCGGAAGGTTCAATTATTGGTGTTATCAATTATGCAAGCCCTATTCCTCTATTTTATTCTGACATGGCAGATAAAAACCTTGAATCCAGCAAACTTACGCACTTGATGTACAAATATTTGATTGAAAGAGATTTCTTCTTTTTAACAGTAAATTACGCTGATGATCCGCTAGGCTTTCCAAACGGTGTAAATTATACAAATGAAGAAATTCAAAAAATGACTAACTTAAAATTCTCAAATGAAGAAGGTTTCTTCTACGATTACTCAAGAGCATTAAGTTGGCGAACTTTTGCAGGAGCACATACATCTTATTGGAAAACAAGAAAAAGATTTTCTAAAGCGATTACAAAAGGATATCAAGAAGGATACAGATTCCAATTTGATGAAAAATACCAACAAAAAATGGTTAAAAAATCCCATAAAAAAAGAACCTAAAGGGTTGAAAATTTAGAAAAATACGATATAATATAGATAAGGGAGTTGGTTAAGTTCCCGTAAAACCTAACCAACATGTCACCCCTAAATGAAAATAGAAATAATTTGTAAAAGATATCCTAGTAGCATTAGGGTATCTTTTATTATTCTATTCATATTATACCACCCCCTTTCCACTCTATGTCGCTAATAGATTGTTAGTGTGTCAGGGGTTTTGGAGCTTACCCTTATTTACAATTAATTATATTATAAATAATCATAAATTCAATATATTTCCATTTATACATAAAAACAAAAAAGCAAATAAAAAGCTGAGCCACCACGCTCAGCTTTATAATTAAAATCTCTCAACTATCTTTACTATCTCACTTAATTTTCGTTACTTACAGCCATCTTCTACACATATCCACTACCAACTGCAAGCACGTTTTCTGGTTTGTTCTATTTAACCGCAACCAATTTTTGTTGAATTCCTTGTTCTGCGTTCAACATTCTTGCATTAGCCAATGCCATTGAACGACGTTTTTTAGCGCCTCTTAAAATAAATTCTACGCTGTTATCAATATTACAATTTGGAGTTTCAATTCTTTTTAACATATACATATCCCTTTCATTTGGTTATTTAATTTTGATTTAAGTTTTTGTTTTATCCACATATTTTTTATCGGATGACTCAAATCAAAACTTTAGGATTTTGAATTAATTGTTTACATTTTGTTACATAGTTTACTTGTAACATTAATATATATTCAAATGACAATCCGCCATGTGTGAGTTATTATTATGTTATGGACAATAAACTAATTACAAAAAATATTATTAATTTTGATAATGATCTTGGGGCAGCTCTTTTAAAAACCATTTTACTTGCAAAGAGTGATGTTCCAATTTCACATAAAAGAACCGCTGATAACTATGTTGTTATCAAAAGAATGTATTCTTCTCACGCAGTAAAGGCAACAATTTCACTATCTGAATACGATTTATTAAAAAGATATGATTTTGAACCTCTTGAATGTACAACCATTCAAAGAGCTAATGAAGAAATTGAATTTTTGAAAAAATGGTCTTTTGCTAATAATTTAGATCTTAGAAAAGATGCCGATGCAATTATTGTTATTAGAGCGAAAGAGCTTAAAAACATTACCGCTAGTGCTTATTCAAATATTTCTAGTGAAATGTACAACGGCTATAAAGCAATAGATAAATATTTTGAAGAAATTACTAAATTTTATAGGTAATCATTTATGAACAAAACTGATTTCATTAATGCCAAAAGAATAGTTATAAAACTTGGCACTAACGTTTTGAGAAACGATGACGGAGAAGCATCTCTTCCTCGTCTTTACTCTTACATTGAGGATATTTCCGCACTTGTTAAAGCCGGAAAAGAAGTTATTTTAGTAACTTCCGGTGCTGTTGGTCTTGGCAGAAAAAAACTTAATGTAGAAAAATCTGACGATATTGTTTTAAAACAAGCATGCGCAGCAATCGGACAATCAAAATTGATGTCTATCTACGAAAACGGTTTTGATGCTTACGGCATAAACACAGCTCAAGTTCTTTTAATTGAAGATGATTTTGCTCAAAGAAAAAGATATTTAAACCTTAGAAACACATTAAACAAACTATTAGAATTGGGTACAGTTCCTGTAATTAACCAAAACGATACCGTTTCAACATTTGAACTTGAAACATTATATAAAGATGCTCAAGTTTGTTTTTCAGATAATGACAAACTTTCAGCCTTGGTTGCAAGTGAACTTGATGCAGATTTATTAATTATTTTATCTGACGTAAACGGACTTTATGACTGCAATCCAAAAGACAATCAAAACGCAAAGATAATTACAGAAGTAAAAGAAGTTACCGATGAAATTATGGATATGGCATGTGGAGTTTCTGATTGTGGCAGAGGCGGAATGAAAACAAAACTTGAAGCTGCAAGACTTGTTACTCGTTTTGGAGGAAAAGTTCTTATTGCAAACGGCAAAATGCCTAATGTTATTAAAGAAATTTTCTCTAATAAAGAAATTGGCACAAGATTTTTACCGACAGATGAAAGTCTTTCAGGCAAAAAACGTTGGATTGGCTATGCAACTAACATTATTGGTAAGTTAGTTGTAAATGAAGGTGCTAAAAAAGCTGTACTTGAAAAAGAATCAAGCCTTCTTCCTATCGGGGTTTTAAAGGTAGTCAACGAATTTAAAAAGGGTGAAGTTGTATCAATTATGGATGAAAATGACAATGAATTTGCCAGAGGAATTGCAAATTATAGTTCTGATGCTTGCAAAATGATTTTAGGTTGTCATTCTGATGATATTTTAAAGATTTTGGGATACAAAAATTACGATGCTATTATCACTCGTGACAACATTACAACATTATAGGTAAATTATGAACTTTGAAGATATCGCAAAACAAGCAAAAAATGCAAGCCTTGAAATGGCTGAATTAACTACAGAAATTAAAAACCAAGCACTTTTAAACATTGCTGATGCAATAGAAAAAAACAAAGAAAAAATATTTGAAGCAAATAAAACCGATTTAGAACAAGCACAGGATAACGTTTCTCCGTCTGTTTTTAACAGGTTAAAACTTGATGAAAACAAAATGCGTGATATGATTCAAGGAATCAGAGATGTTGTAAAACTTGAAGAGCCTATAGGTAAAACTCTTTTAGCCAGACAACTTGATGAAGGTTTAAATTTATACAAAGTTTCTTGCCCAATTGGTGTAATTGGAATTATTTTTGAAGCCAGACCTGACGTTATTGCACAAATTTCTTCACTTGCAATAAAATCTTCAAATGCCGTTATTTTAAAGGGGGGCAAAGAATCAATTAACACAAATAAAACCATTTTAGGAATTATCAATAGTGTTTTAGGTAATATAAAAGAATTTCCAAAACATGCTTTGTCACAAGTTTTTACGCACGAAGATGTTGCAGAAATGCTTAAATGCGATACTTACATTGATTTAATTATCCCTCGTGGCGGTAACAAATTGGTTAAGTTTATAAAAGAAAATACTAAAATTCCTGTTTTAGGGCACGCAGACGGAATTTGTCATATTTACGTTGATGAAGGTGCAGATTTTGAAATTGCAAAAAAAGTAATTATTGATGCTAAAACTCAATATCCAAGCGCTTGTAATACAGTTGAAACTTTATTAATCAATGAAAAGTTTAATAGAAAAGATGAATTATTAAAAGAACTTAAAAATGCAGACATTACGCTTGTTTCAAACCCTGACACTTGGGCTTTTGAACATGGTGATAAAACACTTGCATACAAAACAGTTAAAGACTTAGATGAAGCAATCAATCATATCAACACTTACGGTTCAGGACACACCGATTGTATAATTACAAACAATAATGCCAATGCTCAAAAATTTATGCAAAAAGTTGATTCAGCGGGAGTTTACCAAAATGTATCAACAAGATTTGCAGACGGTTTTAGATACGGATTTGGAGCAGAAGTCGGAATTTCTACAAACAAGACTCACGCAAGAGGTCCTGTTGGATTAGAAGGTTTAACTATTTATAAATACAAACTTATTGGTAACGGACATATCGTAAAAGATTACGTTGACGGGGTAAGACATTTTAATCATAAGGATTTGTAGAATGAAAATTGGCGTTGTAGGTTTAGGACTAATTGGTGGTTCTATTTTTAAAGCATTAGAAAATTTAAAATATGATGTCGTTGGAATTTCTAATTCTCAAAAAAGCTTACAAGAAAATATTTCAGAGGATTATAACAAATTAAAAGACTGCAATATTGTTTTTGTTGCAACTCCAATGAACAAAACGCTTGATATACTTCAAAAATTAGAGGAATATTTGTCTGAAAATACTATCGTTGCGGATACTTGCTCGTTAAAAGAGTTTGTTTCAAACAAAAAATATAAATACACATTTATTCCGACTCATCCAATGGCAGGTACTGAATTTAAAGGTTTTGAACATTCCTTTAAGGAAATGTTTGAAGGTGCAAAATGGGTTGTCTGCAACCGAAATTTAACTCAAGAAACAAACAACAGTTTGGCAGAATTGGTTTATATAATTGAACAACTGGGAGCGGAAGTTGTTTTTGCAGATGTCAAAGAACATGACGAAGCGGTTGCAATGATTTCTCATATGCCGATGGTAGTTGCACAAGCATTGTTTAAAGCAACCGCAGACAATAAGCTTGCCTTAAAACTAGCATCTAGCGGTTTTAGAGATATGACAAGGCTTGCTCTTTCGAATGAAGAAATGGCTGTTGATATGGTGAATATGAATCATAAGAATATTGAACAAGCTCTTTTAAAATTTTATTCCTCTGTTGGTGATTTAATAGGCAAAAATTACATAAAAGAAATTGAAAAAATAAAAATACAACGTCAAAAAATGTACGACAAAAATGGCAAAAATATTTTATAACAAAGTTTAAAATCTAAAATCTCTTTCGCCGTTTGCTATTTTTTTAACATTTTCTTTTGTTTGTTTTTTAACATTTTCACTTTCAAGAGTTTCTATTTCTTTTTCAATAAGTTTATCACCAACGGCTTTTGTTTCAGGTTTTGCATAATCTTCCAAATACTCCTTCAAGGTCATTATTGCGTTTGGATGACAAAAGTTTTGAATTTGTTTTGATTTGCAAATATCCATAAATCTTTCACCCGTACGACCTTCACGGTAGCAAGCAGTACAGAAACTTGGAAGATAACCTATTTCCATAAGCCACTTCATAACTTCATCTAAAGTTCTTGTATCGGTAACATCAAATTGTGATGAATCCTCTTCTGTATAATCGTTTTCATCATATCCACCTACAGAAGTTTTTGAGCCACCGGAGATTTGAGAAATACCTAAATGCAAAACTCTTTCTCTAACTTCTTTTGATTCTCTTGTTGAAACAATCATACCTGTATAAGGCACTGCTATTCTGATACAAGCTACAATTTTACAGAAAGTGTCGTCATTAATACCATTTTTAAAAGCACTTGGATCAATGTCGTTAGCTTTTCTAATTCTTGGAACACTAATTGTATGAGGACCAACACCATGTACAGCTTCTAGGTGTTCTGCATGCATTAAAAGTCCGGCAAATTCATATTTGTAAGTTGAAAGTCCGAATAAAACACCTAAACCTACATCATCAATTCCACCTTCCATTGCTCTATCCATTGCTTCTGTGTGGTAAGCATAGTTATGTTTTGGACCTGTTGGGTGCAAACGTTCATAACGTTCTTTGTTATAAGTTTCTTGGAATAAAATATATGTTCCAATACCTGCTTCTTTTAATTTTCGATAGTTTTCAACGGTAGTTGCAGCAATATTAACATTTGCACGACGAATTGCACCGTTTTTGTGCTTTACGCCATAAATTGTTTTTAAACTTTCTAAAATATACTCAATTGGATTATTTACAGGATCTTCACCTGTTTCAATTGCAAGTCGTTTATGTCCCATATCTTGAAGAGCGATAACTTCTCGTTCAATTTCTTCTTGAGTCATTTTTTTACGGGGAATATCTTTATTTTTTGCGTGATATGGGCAATATACACAACCATTTACACAATAATTTGAAAGATAAAGAGGAGCAAATAGTACAATTCTGTTTCCGTAAAAATCTTTTTTAATTTGTTCTGCCAATTTGTAGATTTTTTTATTAATTTCTTCGTCTTCACAAGCTAACAAAACACTTGCATCTCTATGTGACAAGCCTTTTCGTTCTTCAGCTTTTTTCAAAATTTCTTCGATTAGTTCTTTGTTATTTTTATTTTGTTCAGCATATTCAATCGTAGACAAAATTTCGCCGTCATTAATAAATTCTTCGGCTTTAAGTGATTTTACGTTATACATTTTTAATTCCTCTTAACTACATGATAACTCAAACAAAACATCCGGAGCAATTTTTGATATCGCTTGCCATCTTCACTTATTTGTACTAACATTTTTCTATGGCTAAGATAATTACAGTACAAAAAGGTACAAAGGACATTTTGCCAACAGAAATGGATAGTTGGCACTTTATTGAAGACACAGCAAACAGAGTTTTCTCAAAAGCTGGATTTAAAGAAATTAGAACACCAATTTTTGAAGCAACAGAACTTTTTGCTCGTGGTGTTGGCGATACAACAGACATCGTAAACAAGGAAATGTATACGTTTGAAAAATCAGAACGTTCTCTTACACTTCGTCCTGAAAATACAGCCGGTGTTGTTCGTTCTTACATTGAAAACGGTATGCACAGACTTCCTGCACCGGTAAAATTATGGTACAAAGGACCGATGTTCAGATACGAACGACCACAAGCAGGTCGTCAAAGACAATTCCACCAAGTTGGTATGGAAATGTTCGGCATTGCTCAACCTACAGCTGATGTTGAAGCTATTTCACTTGCTGTAAGTTATTTAAACGAAATCGGTTTGAACGATTTAGACGTAGAAATCAATTCTTTGGGCTGTCCTACTTGCCGTGAAGAATATAAAACAAAATTAAAAGCAGTCTTAAAGCCATATTTAAAAGACCTTTGTCCTGATTGTCAAAAACGTTATGAAAAAAATCCATTGCGTTTGTTAGACTGTAAAGTTGAAGATTGTAAAGCAATTTATGAAAAACCTGAAGTTAATGAGGTTATTACATCAGAATTTATATGTCCGGAATGTCATGACCACTTTGAAGCAGTAAAAAAATATTTAGATGTTTTAGGAATTAAATATTCTGTAAACAAGCTTTTGGTAAGAGGTTTGGATTATTACAACAGAACAGTTTTTGAAATCAAATCAAACAACTTAGGCTCACAAAACGCCGTTTGCGGTGGTGGACGTTATGATAGTTTGGTTAGAAATTTAGGTGGAGAAGATACTCCGGCTGTTGGTTTTGCAATGGGAATGGAACGTTTAATTTCACTTTTACCTGCAAGAGAAGCCCAAAAACTTGACGCTTACGTTGTTTCAACAAACCAAGAAGAAGCCATTAAACTTGTCGGCGATATGAGAAAATCCGGCTTGTCTGTTGATTTTGATATGACAAATAAAAAATTCACAAAACAACTTGAAAAAGCATCAAAAGTTGCTCGATTTGCTGTAATTTTGGGTGAAGATGAAATTCAAAACGGAACGGTTTCCGTAAAAAATCTTGCAAATTCTGAACAAATTTCTGCAAAACGTGAAGAACTTGGGAGTCTTATAAAAAATGGCTAACAAGATTGACGACGTCATTGTCGAATTAATCAAGGATTTAAAAGCTGAATACCATAGTGATTTCAGCGGAATATATTTGTTTGGCTTGTTTTTAGATGGAAAAATGCACGAAGATGAAGATATTGAACTAGTTGCCATTTTCAACAAAGAACAATCAAAGGAACAACGTGAAAAAATTTGGCGTATAATCGGCAAAATTGAAGAAGATTTTGACGTTTTTATTGATTTGCATCCACACACAGTTCAATCATTAAAAAAAGAAGAAGAACTTTTTGAGGAAGTATCTGAAGAAGGAATCTTCTTTAATGCAGAATTATTTTAGTGCAAACATTACAGGCATATTAAAATAATGTAAAGTTATAGATTATATTTCTTTATTATGTATAATATTACTAAAATAGAGGACAATTATGCAAGAAACATTAGAAAAAAAACAAATTAAAAATATCGATTTCAACTGTGACTTAGCACAAAGTTTCGGTATTTATAAAAATAACGCTGAATATGACCTTTTAGACTATGTTAGTTCTGTTAACATCTCTTGTGGATTTCATGCCGGCGATCCGTTAATTATAAAAAATGCTTTGCTACAAGCTAAAGAAAAAAATATTGTAGTTGGTGCCCACATTGGTTTTGATGATATTCAAGGTTTTGGATATAGAGAAATGCAACTTTCAGAAGAAGAAATTGAAGCTCTTGTAATCTACCAAGTTGGCGCAATTGCATCTTATGCAAAAACTTTAGGTCTTGAAATTGAACACGTAAGACCACACGGCGCTATGTATAAACAATGTGCGACTGATTTCACTTTTGCTTGCAATGTTGCAAAAGCAATTAAAAAATGCTCTCAATGGCTTGTTTACTACGGAGCATCCGGCGATGTAACTAAAAAAGTCGGCGAATATGTTGGAATTACTACAGCACAAGAATTGTTCTTAGACAAATCTTACAACTCTGACGGTTCAATTGATTTTGATGCAAAAGATAATTCAAATTTAGATTTCAATATCAACAGATTAAAACACTTACTTTCTACAAGTGAAATCAATAACAACTTAGACGGAAAAACTATCGTTGAAGCTGATTCAATTCACTTCTCTAATAAGTATGAAAATTCTGTTGAAATAATCAAAACAGCAAAAACATTAATTACCCCTGAACCCGTAAACTACATCAAGGTTAAAAATTCAGGTTGGGCAGAATAATTTATAAAAACACGCAATAGAAGGTAATGGAAATATGAATAATAATTTTAAAGATACATTTAAGGATAAAATGAAAGAAGCCGGTTGGTTACTACCGGGGCTAGAAATTAAAAGATGGTTTGCATTAATCTTTTTAGGTTCATTGTTAATTACAATCGGTTTAATGATTTTCTTTAACTTAAGACCGGTTTATTTCATCATGGAATTTATCAGAAAAATAGCTCTTGTAGTTCCTACAGATATTTTAGCTGTTGTAATTACAATTGGTGGTGCTTTGTTATTCTTCAAAGGATGGCAAAAAACTAACATTTCGATGTTAGACACTCACAACGGCAGAGAAAAAGAAACTCTATTAGAAAATTTATACAGAAGAAGAAAATTAAACAGAGGACCTAAAATCGTTGCTATCGGTGGCGGTACAGGTTTATCTATGCTATTAAAAGGTATCAAAAGAATTACAAACAATATCACAGCAGTTGTAACAGTTGGTGATGACGGCGGTAGCTCAGGCAGATTACGTGAAGAAATGGGTGTTTTACCTCCTGGGGATATCAGAAACTGTATTGCAGCTTTGGCTGATAATGAAGACTTAATTACAAAATTATTCCAATATCGTTTTAATACAGGCGAAGGCTTAAAAGGGCATAGTTTCGGTAACTTATTCTTAACTGCTCTTTGCTCAATTACAGGTGATATGGTTAGAGCTGTAAAAGAATCTTCAAACGTATTGTCTATCAGAGGCAGAGTTTTACCTTCAACTTTAGACAATATGAAACTTGCTGCAGAATATGAAGACGGAACAATTGTTCACGGTGAATCTGCAATTCCGGAAGAACACAAAAAAATAAAACGTCTATTTACGGAACCTGAACACTGTAAACCATTAGAAGATGTTATTGAAGCAATTAAAGATGCCGATTTAATTATTCTTGGACCGGGAAGTTTGTACACAAGTGTAATTCCAAACTTGCTAATTAAAGAAATTTCAGAAGAAGTTATAAAATCAAATGCAAAAAAAATCTATGTTTGTAACATTATGACTCAACCCGGTGAAACAGATAATTATGCAGTTTCTGACCATATTAATGCACTTTATAAACATGCCGGCAGCAACAAACTTATTGATGCAGTTTTAGTAAACAACGTTTTACCTAAAAATATGGCTGACAAATACGAACAATGTGGACAAATGCCGGTTGTTTTAGACAGATATAACGTTCATGTTGATATAGTAGAAAAGAAACTTATTGAAGAAAGTAAAGAAGGTCTTGTAAGACACAGTTCTAACCGTGTTGCAAGAGCTATTTATTACTGGTTTAGAAAATCATCAAAAAAGAACAATAAATAACAGGAGAGTTTCATGTTTAAATTAGCGAAAAAATTCATTGATGCTTCATTATCAGGCACAAAAACGGTTCAATCACTTCTTATATTTGTTTCGTTGGTAACAATGGTTTATTTCGTTTTAGACTTGGCTCATGTGCCAATGCCGGAAGGAGTTAAATCTGTTTTTGATGCAATATACAACTTCCAAAGCGCTGTATACAAACCTGAACTTGCGTTGGTTCCCGTAGATTTTACATTCCTAACTTTTGCCATTGAAATGCTTCTTATCGCAGGCTTGTTAGTTTATTCTCAATCTTTTTTAATTGAATTTGAACAACATCTTGATAAGGTTATCAAAGACGGGAACAGACGTTATGAAGAAAAATTTAATAAAAATTTGGCTCAAAACGCTAAAAAAATTGAAAATCAAAACAACTACTTTGCAATTCTATTTAATATAAGAATGGCTCTTGTTAACAAAAACATTTATGATACGCAAAAGAAAGTTGATATTGATATAAAAAGACAAGAAACTCTTGTTCGACTAAGAAATTTAATCGTAAACAACTTTGGAGTATTTGTTGAACAATGCAATTCAGGTTCTCTTGCATTTTTTAATGATATTAACCAATGCAATAAGCTTTTTGATTTAATTTTAGATTTTCAAACTAAAATCAGACAAGAATTAGCACACGAAAACATAAAAATTGACGTTATTTCTGCTGTTTGCATTGCAGGAAAACATGATAGAAAAGAAACTTATATTCCAAAATTAGAAAAATTATTAAGCCTTTCTATCCCAAATAAAATCATGGTTTTGAACGAATTTAGAAACAGATATAATACATTAAAAGAGCAAACATACGAATTTACAGAACTTGGAACTTACGCATTGGGTGAGGATTTAATTGAAGTTCTTGCAATCAACAAAAAAGCTTAGTCCTCAATTGGCTGAGAACCGATAGTTAGAGTTGCATCAAGTTCAATTGTAAAACGAATAATTGCATGTGAGATTAAAAGCAAATATGGATTAACTTCGCTCACATTTGACAAGTTAACTTTCGCTTTTGGAATGTTTGTATCAATTTGCTCTTGAGGAGATTGTTTTTTGAAATCAATTACCGATTGCATTGAATATTGATTACTTTCTTTTTGAAGTTTTTTTAATAACTTCTCTTTTGGAAATTTTTCAGAACAAGTAATTGATATATCAACAGAATTACCCGTAACAAGGCTCACAACCGCATTAACATTACCGTAGTTTACGGTTGTAATCATTATTTTTATAAACGTATCAAACTGCTTTTCTTCTTTATCTTGTTCGATTTCTAAATCAAAACCGACACCTTCTTGCAAAGGAAGCCATGGCAAATAAAGCAACATCAAATTCTTTAGAGTTTGAGTTGAATCGTTTTGTGATGTAGCAGAAACACTTGCATTAATAATGTTTATAGTGTCTTGCAACGGTGTAATGTCGCCCATACCTTTTGAGGTTGCTAAAGACATCATTGTAACCATTTTATTCATCGCCATTTTGCTATTACGCTGTAAAAGGTTTGAAACTCTGGATAAATTTACGTTTGAATCAAGCTGAGAAGCCATTTTTTGCTTAAATGCAGTTAATTCTTCTGCTGTCATACCTTGAGTTTTTTGATTTGACTGTAAATTCTCCAAAGCATCGTTATCTTGCATAATTTGATCCCGCAAAATGTTCGGATTGTTTCTAATATTATTTCTGACTTGGTTATGCAATTGATTGTGCGGATTTCGCAAATTTGCATTTCTAACCCCATGTTGAGCCCTGTCATTTACAAGTCTTGATGAATCCGGCAAGTTATTTCTCATTTTATCTTGAATCATCTCTTGACGTCTATTCATCATATCTTCAGTATTTTTAATCTGATCTTCAAACTCGCCCTTTGGAGGAAGAGGTTGATTTGGTTTATTATTATCTGTTGATGGTTGTGGTTTATGTCCGCCATGTTCCGGATGATTTGGAATATGTGACGGATTATTTGGCTGATTTGGATGAGGCAACGGATTTGGCAAATTTGGATTATTCGGCAAATTCGGTTGCTGATTTGGAAAATTCGGTTGGTTTGGTTGATTTGGTTGAGGTGTAACATCAGGTCTTGTCGGTTGTTTGCCTATTAAATCTGATAAGTCGGGTAATTTTGGATTATGTAAATTATTATTTGGTAATCTATTTGGCAAATTTGGTTGTTGCGGGTTTTGAGGCTGTTGCGGATTAAGTACATTTTGAGGATTTTGAGGTTGTGTTTGTGGTGTTTTACCATTATTTTGAACCATTACAAGTAACTCTACCATATTCTTTGGTAAGTTTAGTACCTCTTTTATATAAACAGCCCTATCTATACTTGCAAGGTTATTCATCCTCAATTGCTGAGGGTTTACAAAATTACGCTGTACATTGTTTATAATATTATTTTGTGTTTGTTGAACTAAATTTTTGGCAACGTTATTTTTTGGCGCAGATTCTGTGTTAATTTGTGCATTTGCACTTTTTAGATTCGCCATTCTTTGATTTAATTTTAATTTTAACCAATTAACATTATCCATATTAATTACTATGCCATTGTTGAGTATTTTTCAAACACTAAGCTATAGGTAAATATGATTGTGGGTAACTGTAATCTTCTTTAAAACCTATGTGTCTGTACATTTTTAATGCAGGAATATTGTTTGTTTCAGCAGAAACATTCACTTCTGTAAAATTTCTTTCTCCTGAATGAGCTTTGTTTAAAATATGTTCTACAGATTTTTTAACCAAATGTTTTGCCAAACCTTTTCCTTGATGTTCTTTTTTAATTGAAACAAGCGGAATATTTGCAATTCTACCACCTGTAATATTAGTAAAACAGAAACCGCAAGGTCTTCCATTATGTAAAAGAACACTTGTTGATTCCGGTAAAAATTCACCGTAAACACCATTAATAATCTTGTCTAAGATGTCGTTTGTACCTTCTTTTGTCAAATATCTTGTATCAAACAAAGCATCAGATGCTGTTTTAAAGCCTTCATGAATAACATCAACTGCAGCATCAAAGTATAAATCATCCCAAGTTACAACCTTGTAGCTTTCATCTTGAGGTTCATTTGAAATACTTCTCAAAATTTCTTCTGAATTTTTATTATCCATCATAAATCTAAGAACCGCCAAACCTACAAATTTAAACCCGTAATGCGCAATATCACTTGTAAATGATGATTGAACACCTAATAACGGATAGCAAACAACTTTGTCTTTTCTTTCAGCTTCTGTTTCTTGCAAAAATCTTTCCATTAATAATTTGCGTTTTGTTGTTAAATCTTCGTTGCCTAAACAGTGAATAACGTTTAACTCTATAGATTCAGAGATTGCTGTTGTGTATACCAAAAACGCTGTAGGAATATGATTTTCAAGTAAAACAATACATTTTACATATTCTTTATCAATTGCATCTGTAAAATCTTCATATTCTAAAGGTTCTAGTTCAAACATATAGTCTGATTTTGCAACAGAACGAAAATCATTATAAACTCCGCCGAAAATTTTATAAAGATTTGAATTTAGTATTTCTGTTTGATAATTAGCTTTTTCCATAGTTTTTCCTTTATAAAGTATGATGCATTTTTTCTTTTTTAGTATCTAGGTATCTTTTATTATATTCCGTAATTTCAGATTTTATATGCACTATATCGTGTATTTTTAATCCATAACCTTCTAATCCTACAGTTTTTTTAGGATTATTTGTAATCAAATTGAAGGTTGTAAAGCCGATATCACGTATAATTTGAGCACCTACACCATAATCTCTTAAATCCTCTTTAAAACCTAAAGAAAGATTTGCTTGAATAGTATCTTCACCTTTTTCTTGCAAAGAATATGCTTTAATCTTATTTACCAAGCCTATTCCTCGACCTTCGTGGTCATGCATATACACAAGAGCGCCTTTTCCGTATTCGTTAATCATTTTTAAAGCATTGTGCAATTGAGAATTGCAATCACACTTTAAGCTGTGGAATACATCACCTGTAAGACATTCTGAGTGAACCCTGATTAGAGGTATTTTATCACTTCCATCGTCTTTTACTAATGCAACGTGCTCATGTCCGTTAACGTGGTTTACATAACCATATATTTTAAAATCGCCGAATTTTGTTGGTAAAAATGCTTCTGCCTCACGAGTAACAAGTTTTTCAGATTGAAGACGATATGCAACAAGTTCTGAAACTGAAATAAATTTGTAACCGTATTTGTCAGCAAATTTTCTCAAGTCATCACGTCTTGCCATAGTGCCGTCTTCGTTCATTATTTCGCACATAACCCCTGCAGGTCTGTGTTTTGAAAGAATAGCCATATCAACACAAGCCTCTGTATGACCAATTCTTGTAAGTACACCGCCTTGTTTAGCAACACAAGGGAAAACATGTCCGGGGCGACGTAAATCTTGAGGTTTTGCATCCGGAGCAATTGCTACTTCAACCGTTTTTGCTCTATCAAATGCAGAAATACCTGTTGTTACACCAAAACTTTCTGATGCATCTACGCTTAATGTAAAAGCTGTACGCATTTTTTCTGTATTGTTTGTAACCATTTGAGGTAACGCAAGATTTTTAGCAATTTCATCCGAAATAGCAAGACAAATTAAGCCTCTGCATTCTTTTGCCATAAAGTTAATAATTTTCGGAGTTACACATTGAGCTGAACACAATAAATCACCCTCATTTTCACGATCCTCATCATCTGCAACGATTATTGGAATACCTCGTTGAAAATCTTTTATTGCATCTTCAATTTTATCAAATTTAAAATCACTCATTACATAAACCCGTTTTCTTTCAAAAAATCTTCTGAAATTATTGAAGTTGTTTTTTCATTCAATAAAAATTTTTCGATATATTTTGCAAAAACATCTGTTTCTATGTTTACAACCGAACCTATTTTCATTTCTGACAAATTAGTATTTTCATAAGTGTGAGGAATTACGGCAACGGTAACTGTTCTATCTTGAATTTCAGCAACTGTAAGACTTATACCGTTTATTGTAATAGAACCTTTTTTTACGATATAACGACTTGCTTCCTCTGTAACTTCAAATTTCATAGTATAAAAATCTGCATCTTTATAAGAAGAAACTAACTTCGCAACACTGTCTACATGACCAGAAACTAAATGTCCGCCAATTCTTTCGTTTAGAGTTAACGCTCTTTCCAAATTAACTTTGTCACCTTTTTTTATGTTCAAAAAATTAGTAACATCTAAAGTTTCTTTTGAAACTTCTGCAGTAAAACTATTTTCGCTCATCTCAACTACAGTTTGACAAACTCCGTTTATTGCAATTGAATCACCTATTTTTGTATCATTTAAAACTTTATTGCAAGAAACAGCTATTTCTGCGCCATTTGAAGTTTGTGTAAAATCTTTTACTATACCGATTTCTTCAATTATACCTGTAAACATAACTTTATTGTACCATAATTATTTGCCAATGCAAAAATTATCAAAAATATTGTTTAAAATGTCGTCTGTAATTACTTCTCCGGTAATTTCATCCAAACACAAAAGTGCTTGTTTTACATCAATTGAAATTAAATCCTGAAGTTCATTTACCTTTGCCGCCATATATGCTTGCATTAAGCTTTCTTTTGCTTTTTCCAAACAATCTTGTTGGCGCTTATTTGTAATAAATTCTGTATCTTCCGGAGAAAATTCCAAAATAATTTCTTTAATTTTTTGTTTTAATTCTTCAATTCCCAATTCTGCTTTTGCAGAAATGCAAATAGCATCTTTTGGACGTTCTTGAGATAAATCACATTTGTTTGCGATTATAAGATGTTTTTTATCCTTGATAAAATCTAAAATAATTTTGTCTGCATTATTCAATCCGCTTGTTAAATCATACATAAATATTACTAAATCAGCCTCTTTTGCCGCTTGTTTAGAATATTCAATACCGATTTCTTCAACTTTATCAACACTTTCGTCTTCTCTGATACCCGCTGTATCAATCAATGTAACCGGTATACCTAAATCCAAAGTTTCTGTTAAAACATCACGAGTTGTACCTGCAATATCTGTAACAATCGCTCTATCAAGGCTTAATAAGGTATTGAACAATGAAGATTTACCGACATTTGGTTTCCCGACAATTGCAATCTTAATCCCTTGACGCATAATGTTGCTTGATTGTGCGTTTGATAAAATTTTGTCGATTTTTTCGATTTCGTTTTCAAAATCACTCATCAAACTTTCGTAAGTCGGTTCTGCAACATCTTCAGGAAAATCAATTCCTGCAACAATTCTGGAAAGTGTTTCAAAAATATCACCCTTAATTTCCAAAACTTTTTGTGCTAAAACTCCTGACAAATTTTTTGCTGATTGAATTGCAAAATTTTGAGTTTTTGAATGAATTAAATCAGCAACAGCTTCCGCTTGAGATAAATCTAACTTTTTATTCAAGAAAGCTCTTTTTGTAAACTCGCCTCTTTCAGCCATTCTTGCGCCAGTTTTTAAAACAATTTCCAAAATATTTTTAACAACGTTAATACCGCCGTGACACTGAATTTCGATTACATCCTCACCGGTGTAGCTATTTGGATTTTTAAATGGTAATACAACAACCTCATCGACTTTTTTGTCACCGTCAACAATCCAACCATGACAAATCATTCTAGGTGTAATTTTACCGGTAAAAATACGTTCTGTAATTTCAAAACTTTTTTCACCTGAAATTCTTATAACACCAACTCCGCCTGTACCTAAAGGAGTTGAAATAGCCGTAATTGTGTCAAATTCTTGAATAATGTTCATATCTCGATTATAGCGATAACATAATTTACATGCAAATTTTAATCCTATTGGCACAAATAATAGCCCGAAAGTCGCATTAAAAACTTGCAAAAATTGGTTATTATACATCAAAAGGTGTTTTCTTATGTTTTATAATTATTACCAATACGATGATTACAATTTTGATAGTTGCACGGCAAAAGGTGTTTGTGCAACCGATCCGACTATATCTTCTTTGCAAGAAGTTATCATAATGTATTTAAAACAACTTGCTTTTTATACCCTAAAACTCAAAAAACGTGGGGTTACGAACAAAGTTATTAAAGACAATATTATAAATACGCTCTCAGGACTTGTTTCCAATACTGACTATTCTCAAGAACAGTTCAAAAATATTATTATGACTATCTATGAAAATCTTAGACAGTCTAAAATCCTTTATGAACGCATTTGCAAAGATAACAATGTTACGGCGGAAAAACTTGAAAGCCAATTAAAAGTTGATAAACAACTTGATTTAAACGAAGCGATAAAACAAGGTGAAAAAGAATTTATCAGAAAAAATAAACTTTTAACCGCAAAACAACGACATCTCTATGAAATAATGTTCGTATTGATAAAAAACGTTTGTATCAACCTGATTCAACTTAACAGTTATAACAAAAATTGTGAAGAAGCATATTATTCAATGCTCCACTTATTGAATATGATTAATTACAGAAAAGTTTCGCCCGATAAACTAAAAAAAGTAATTGAAAGTTTCACTAAAATAAATTACAAACTAATCAGAATGTTGCATAATATTGAGATTGAAACATTTGGTATACCTGAAACAGTTGAAGTTTCATTTTCAACAAGACCTCATAAAGCCGTTTTGGTTTCAGGTTCAAACTTAAAAGAACTTGAAGCGGTTTTAAAAGCAACGATGAATACAGATATAGACGTTTACACACACGGTTCAATGATTGTTGGTCATACGTTTCCAAAATTGAAAGTTTACCCTCAATTAAAAGGACAATTTGGACTGGGAGTAGAAAACTGTCTTCTTGATTTTGCAACCTTTCCGGGGGCAATTTTGATGACTAAAAACTCACTCCAAAATGTTGAATATCTTTATCGTGGAAGACTTTTCACGACTGATTTAAATGCTCCTAAAGGGGTTACTAAAATAGAAAATGGAGATTTTAAACCATTTATAAAATCTGCACTCGGAGCAAAGGGCTTTGCTAAAGGTCAAGTCAGAGAACCTCTTATTTTAGGGTTTCAAGACGGAGTTATTGAAAAACGAGTGGATAGTATTATCGCAAAAATTCATGCCAGAAACATCAGACATCTGGTCTTAATTGGAATTTTAAACCATACTTCACTTCAAAAACGGTATTTTGAGAGATTGCTTAAAAACTTACCTCAAAACACCTATGCAATTACGCTTTCTACTTATATTCCAAAGGCAAATACTTTCCAAATTAATTCAAGCTACGATTTTTCGATAATGTATAAAATTATGGAAGAATTAAACAAAAAAATGCCTGACAAAAAATTTGATATGTCAGTATTTTTGACAAAATGTGACAAATACGCTATTGCAAATATGCTTAATTTAAAAGCTTTGGGTGCAAAAAATATTTTCTTGAGTCATTGCTCTCCAATGGTAATAAATCAGATTATTTTGGATGCCTTCAAGGATATTTTTGACATAAAAATAATTTCAACCCCAAGAGATGATATGGAGATTATAAAATCATCTTAAAAAGTAAGTTAGGCAATGCCTGACTTACTTACTCTATGTTGATATTACATTGTAATTTTATTGCTTGCAACAGTAATTGCATCTTTTTCTTCTTTAAACAAAGATTCTTCGCCAATTTGTTCTGTTATTGTATGCATTTCAATAATTTTTTCTCGTACATTATCATTCGTAATCACTAGGAATAATTTTATATTTTGTGACTGCAATCTTACAATAATATCCTCCAGTGCAAAAATTGCAGACATATCAAGTTCATTATTCGAATTATACGTTAATATTATGTATTTTGTTTCCAACAATTCATCAAAATGCGATACTATTTGACTTATTGAGCCAAAGAAAAACTGTCCGTCAAGGTGAAGTATTCTGATTTTGTAATGAGAACTTTGCTCAACACTAATTTCATAATCAGAATATGTATCAAAGTCTTGTTTCTCTTTTATAACCGTATTATCTGCAACTCTTTTTGCATAAAGAAGAGAAGATAAAACAATTCCGACACCTATAGCAAAGATTAAATTATAAAATACGGTTAAAAATAAAACTATTACCAAAACTGTTAAATCGTCTTTTGGCGCAAATTTCAGAATTTTCAAAATTTTAAAATCGATAATATCTAAACCAATTTTAATCAAAATACCTGCCAAAACACAAATTGGAATTTGAACGATAAACCAACTGAATTTTAACAAAACAATTAGCAAAAATATTGAACTAATAATGGAAGAAAGATTTGTTTTAGCATCATTTTTAACCGCAGCAACACTTCTCATAGTAGCCGCAGAACCACCCATTGAACCTGTTAGAGAGCAGATTAAATTACCGATTCCGTGAACAAAAATCAATTGTTTTGAATTATGTTTGTGTTTTGTTAATGAATCTATGATTACGCCTGTTAGTAAACTTTCACTAGTTGCCACAAAGGCTAGAGTTAATGCTAAAGGGAAGTATTTTGAAATTAAATCTATTGAAAAACTTGGAATTATCAATTTTGGAAAACTTACGCTCATTGTTGAAATCTTTGCTACATCCCAACCTGAATAGTAGGCAACAACAGTCATTACGACCAAAACCAACAATTGTACGGGAATAATTCTTGATATAAATTTTGGAGTAAAAAACAGCAATAACAAGGTTGCAATACCCAGAATTGTTGAATGTAAGCTTATTAAATTCATTAAACTCGGCAAATTCATCAAGGTTTCAATTGTTGAAGATTTTGCAACAGCTCCTAACAAAACAGGTGTTTGCAGAATTATTATAATTAACCCGATACCGCTCAAAAAACCTGATATAACAGGATAAGGAACATATTTAATCAATTTTGGAGCTGAAGTTAGTGAAATTAAAATCTGCAAAATTGATGCCATAATCAAAATCAATATAACATCGGAAACTTTTCCGGAAGTTACGGCAAAAGCAGAAGCTAAAATTATTGCTACAGGAGCTGTCGGACCTGAAATAACAGGAACCTTGCTACCGACAAGCCCAACAATAAACGAAAGAATTATTGCACCCCAAATTCCGGCAGAAGCACCAAAACCCGAAGCAACACCAAAAGCAAGTGCTTGAGGAAAAGCAATAATTCCCGCAATCATTGCTCCGAAAACTTCACCTTTTATAAAAGAACATTTTTTTAGAATATTTTCCAATCGTTTTCTCCATAATTAAATTAATCTATGAATTTTCTGTATTTCGTTCTTTTTGCATTCTCATCCAATTAATTATGCCAATAATAGACATTACAAAATAAATTGATTTTTTTGTAATCATAATTACATCACCAAGCAAAATCCATTGAGTGATAGCAATTACATCAGATATTAACCACAAAAAATATTGATCTGCAAAACGTTTTATCTCATAGAAGGTTGCAATTATACCTAAAGAAACAGTTATTGCATCCAAAAGAGGGGTTGCACCACCAATTTTTACTAAAAAATATCTTAGTGTAAGCGAACTTGCAATCACTATAGCAAACATTAAAAGTCTGAGTTTCCAACTCATAACACGAGTTTTACATTTATCTTTTTCTTTTTTATCCAAGTGTCTTGTCCATAAATACAAACCAACAATACCGCATGGCAAATAATACAGCATTTCTAGCGCAAAAGTTCCGTAAACATGGTTATAAAAAAGAATTATTGAGTATAAAACAGTGTTTATAATCCCAAAAATCCATTTAGGCCAACTGGCATGGGCACATAAGAAAATACATGATATACCCATAATGGAAGAAATATAATTTACAGTCAAATACCAATGAGGGTGCGTTTTATCGGTAAACATATAAAAAGCACCAATAAAAATCATTGCCAAAAACATTACCCATTCAAACCAACGAAGGTTTTTGAAGGCCAGAACAAAAATATTATTTTGTAGTTTTTCTTTAATCATTTTTATAGCTTTTTAGTTATTTCATCTGCTTTTTCAGCCCAAACTGAAACCAAATTTATAATATTTTCAACACTTTTTTGCATTGCTTGAAGTGAAATAAATTCCTTCTTAGAGTGGAAATTTACGCCGCCTGTGCCTAAATTTGGAGTCAAAAGACCTCTTAATGTAAGCATTGCACCATCCGTACCGCCTCTAACCGGAGGTTCTTTAGGGTTTGTAAATCCGGAACGCTTAAGTGCAAGTTTAGCATACTCAATTACCTCTGGCAACTCATTCAACTTTTCTTTCATATTATGATATTTTTCATTTTCTTTGAATGTAATTTTACAACCTTTGTATTGAGTTTCAACTTCTTTTATAATGTTGCGCAAAAATTTAATTCTTTTTAGTTCATTTTCAAAATTAAAATCCCTAACAAGCATTTTCATAACAACTTTGTTAACATCACCGTTAATACTGTCTACATGGTAATATCCTTCTTTATTTTGAGTTGTTTCAGGAAGTTCGTTTTTTGGAATTTTTGACATAATAGCGCTTGCAACCTCAATTGCATTAACCATCTTTCCGTAAGCATAACCGCAATGAACAGGAATACCTTCGATTATAATTTCTGGATTGAATGCATTAAAGGTTTCTGATTCAATGTTATCAACTTCTGAACCATCGACAGTGTAGGCAACATTCGCACCAAATTTTTTAATATCAAAATTTGTTACGCCTTCACCAATTTCTTCATCCGGAGTAATTGCAATTCTGAGTGTAGGGCGCTTAATTTCAGGGTTTTCTATCAAGACTTTAATCGCCTCAAGAATTTCTGCAACACCGGCTTTATCATCGGCGCCCAAAAGAGTTGTGCCATCAGAAGTTATAATTGTATTATTTTTATAAGGCTCTAAATCAATAGCATCAATCTTAACACCGTTTAATTCAATATCTCCGTCTTTGTAGTCATGAACTTGAGGTTTAACCGGTCCTGTCGGAGCTTGTTCGCTCGTATCCATATGCGCAATCAAACCGATTGTAAGATTTTCTTTAATATTACCCTTTAAAGTTGCGGTTACTGTATGGGTTTTATCTAGTTTAACATCCTTCAATCCCATTTTCTTCATTTCTTTAACAAGAATTTTCTTTGCAAATTCAACTTGTTTTTTAGTGCTTGCACCAATTTTTGGTTTTGTTTCTTCGCAAGAACCTGTATCAATTTCAGCCATTTTTACGAATAATTTCTTTAATCTTTCTGTATCAATTAGTTCATTTATGGGTGTCATAATTTCTCCTTTTTGTGTATTTATATAGTATTATATTATAAACAGAAAGGAGTTCTATGAAATACATTTGGCTTTATATTGTTGCTATAGTTGCATCTTTGGGTGGTCTGTTGTCCGGATATGACACAGGCGTAATCTCAGGAGCATTATTGTTTATTAACGAAACTTGGGACTTATCTGATTCCCTTCAAGGATTTTTAGTAAGTTCTGTTTTAATAGGTGCTGTAATTGGTGCGGCAACCAACGGTATTTTGGCTGACATTTTTGGACGTAAAAAAATCATTATGGCAACCGCTATAATTTTTATGGTGGGTTCAATTATGTGTGCTTTAGCACCAAATGTTTTCATTTTAATACTTTCAAGAATTTTTGTCGGCTTTGCTGTTGGTATCGTTAATTTCGTTGTACCTTTGTACTTGTCAGAAATTTCACCAAAAGCTTTGCGAGGAACTCTTGTTTCTTTATACCAATGGGCAATTACAGCCGGTATTTTATTCTCTTATGTAATAAATTCAGCCTTTGCTAATGCGGTTTACAGTTGGCGTTGGATGCTATTTGCAGGTGTTGTACCAAGTTTAATTTTATTAGTTGGCATGAGCTTGATGCAAGACACCCCTCGTTGGCTTGTTAGCAAAAACAGAGATGAAGAAGCTAAAAAAGTATTCAAAAAAATTGAACCTACAATTGATGCTGAAAAAGAAGTTGAAGATATTAAACAAACTATTAACAAAAGTTCTGAAAACAAAGAAAAATTTATCTTCAAAAAATGGATGATTATGCCTTTTATCGTAGGTATCGGTATTATGTTTGCGCAAATTTGTACAGGCATAAACACTATCATTTATTATGCACCTACAATCTTTAAATCTGCAGGCTTTGACAGCAATATCACAGCTATTTACGCAACTGCAGGTATTGGTATAATCAATTTCTTGATGACAATTGTTGCAATTTACTTTACTGACAGATTGGGTAGAAAACCTTTGTTATACTTTGGTTTGACAGGTGTAATGCTTAGTTTGTTCGCACTGGGTACCTCTTTTGCATTTGCAGGAACTTTAGGTTCATATCAAAAATGGGTTGCCGTTGGAAGTTTAGTAACTTACATTATTTTCTTTGCAATGAGCTTAGGACCTGTTGGCTGGATTATCGTTTCAGAAGTTTTCCCATTAAAAATACGTGGAATTTCAATGAGTATTTGCACAGTTTCAAACTTTGCTTTCAACTTCTTTGTTGTTGCAAGTTTCCCAATTCTATTACACAGAATTGGTGGAGCATGGACCTTCTGGATGTTCGGTTTCGTTTCAATCCTATGTATAATCTTCGTTTACTTCTTTGTGCCGGAAACAAAAGGTATTTCATTGGAAAAAATTGAAGAAAACTGGGTAAATAACGTTAATCCAAGAAAATTTTAGACATTGAAAAAATAATCCTTAAATTTAATCTATGGATAAACTTTTAGACACAATTCAAGAAAATTTTGACAAATTTCGCATTGTAATCAAATTTACCTTTATCGGTTGTTTGGTTACAATTGCGTTGTTTGTAATTGCCGGAATTAGCTGTAAAACTTATTGCACATTTTTTAAAGAAATAAACTCAAATCCGCAAAAATCTATTAAAAAAATTGATTTTCTGCTAAAAATAGCACCAAAATCATCGTTTTTATGCTATTTAAAAGGTCATGCATATCTTAATTTAGATAAATATGATGACTCTTTAAAATATTTTGAAAAATCACTTGAATACAAAGAAAATGCAGACACTTACTCAGAAATGGCGGTTGCAAACTTCAAAAAAGAAGGAAAAATTACGCCAAAAGTTCTAGATTTGTTTGATAAAGCAATAAAAATAAATTCTTCAAACGCTAGAATTTATCAAGAAAGAGCAAGCGTCTATTTGATTGCCGGTGAATATGACAAATCCTTAAACGACCTTGAAGAAGCGTATAAAATAACTCAAGATGAATGTTTTATTTCCAGTTCGGCAGATGTTTACTTGCAAAAAGGCGATTATTGCAAAGCCTACACCTATTATGAGGCTTTTGACAAACAAACCGGACACAACTCTGTTTTCAAAGATTATGCAATGTTTAGATGTCATAAATAATTATAGGTAAATCTATAGTTTTACCATATATTAGTATTTTTATCTACACACTATTAGGGTGTATTTTATAAAAA
>URRM01000010.1 GCA_900550295.1 uncultured bacterium | reverse complement strand
CCGTTTCACGGCTCCGCCTTTTTATAAAATAATTAATTCAATGTAGACAAGTGGACATCACAGAACTTTTATGATTAACGGTTCTGACATCAAGAAGGAGGTGATGCGTATGACGAAATTAATCATGCTGTTATTGATTTTTATAGTAACTCTTTACATTAAAAACAAAAAAAATAAACAAAGTGATGTAAAATTTTAGCTTCTGCTAATTGCCACTTGTTCTACGTCCATTATAACACTTATTTTCAAAAAATTTCAGCCTTTAGCCATAGTTCAACACATCTATATTTTACAATTTTTATTTACTGTGATAAGATTAAGAAAAAAGGAGAAATTAAAAAATGGCAAGACTTGTAAGACCAACTTGGGCTATCAGATGCACACAATCAGGTTGTAAACAATTATTTGAAGTAGCAGTTTTAGAAGACGGCAAACAACAAGAAGTTGTATGCCCAGCTTGCGGTGAACACTATGTTTACCCTATTCCAAAAGAAGCTGAAGGCGAAAACAACTAATTTGTAATGTTTTTTCACGGAACAGAAAAACGCTACAACCAATTTAGCGAATATTTAAAAGAAAAATTCGGCGTTAAGGTTTACAAAATAACACTTGACGCCGGTTTTTCGTGTCCAAACCGTCAAAACGGCAAACACGGTTGCATTTATTGTGATGACGGAGGAAGTTTTTCACAATCTCACTCTGCAAATATGTCTATAAAAGAGCAACTGGATTTTGGCGCTCAATACCTTACAGACCGCTTTAAGGCTGTAAAATATATGTCTTATTTTCAATCGTTTTCAAATACTTACAAACCTGTTGAAGAGCTAAAAACGATTTATGATGCCTCATTAGACCACCCTGATATCGTTGGAATTTCGATAGGAACCCGTCCGGATTGTGTTGATGAGGAAAAACTTGATTTAATTGCAGGCTATAAAGACAAGTACGAAACTTGGATTGAGTACGGACTTCAATCAATGCATAACAAGACTTTAGAAAGAATTAATCGTGGACACGATTTAGATTGCTTCTTAAAAGCTTATGAAATGACAAAAGAGCGAGGAATTAACACTTGTGTTCACGTAATTTTCGGGCTGTGGGAAACTCATGAAGAAATGATGGAAACAATAAAGCTTTTGGCAAAATTAAGAGTAGCCGGCATCAAACTTCATATGATATGCGGACTTCGTGGAACTGAAATTACAAGAATGTACGAGCGTGGCGAATTTGAATTTATGGACGAAATGGAATACGTAAATCTTTGCTGTGATGCAATTGAACTTTTACCACCGGAAACAACGTTACACAGAATTGCGGGAAGCGGATTAAAATCAACACTTGTAGAGCCTAAGTGGATTGGTAAAAAATTTGAATGTTTAAACAAAATTGATGCAGAATTAATTCGTCGGGACTCTTGGCAAGGTTCAAAGTTTGCGGTATAATTTAGCTATGGACAAAAAAGTTATATCTACAAACAGAAAAGCTTTCCACGATTTTCTTATATTTGATAAATTCATTGCCGGCATCGTACTTGCTGGGACTGAAATTAAATCTATCAGAAAAGGTGCAGTAAACTTAAAAGACAGCTTTGCTAAAATTGAAAAAGGTGAAATCTTTTTGTACAACTGCCACATTTCAAAATACGAACAAGGTAACAGATATAACCACGAACCTGAAAGAACAAGAAAACTTCTTTTAAACAGAAAAGAAATTCTAAAAATAGAAATGAAGATAAAAAAAGAAGGTTACACAATTGTTCCGCTGGAATTGTTTTTAACAAGAGGCTATGCAAAACTTGAAATCGGTTTAGCAAAAGGTAAAAAGCTTTACGACAAGCGTGAAGACATAACTAAAAAAACACAAAACAGAGATATTCAAAGAAAACTTAAAAATTACTAAAAAGGCATAAAATGTATAGAAAAGAAGATGTTTTAAAAAAATTAAATGAAGATAACTACTATATTGACCTAAGAGCACTTGAAACTTTTGTAAAAGATTGGCAAGTTGATCCTATTTATGAGGCAAAAGACGGTACTGTATTCTTTGATGACATTGGAATTTTGAAAATAAAAAGAGGTATCAGTTTAAAATCTCAAGGGTACACAAACGAACAAATTTGTTACCGTATACATAAAACACCGCTTGAAATACCTGAAAAAGAAGATGAAGAAATTCAATCTACAGCACTTGAAACTACACCTCAACAAATTCCGGAAGTTAGAAATGTAACCTTGAATGTTACAAATCAAACTCTTCAAATGCTTGCAGAAGCTGTTGCCGGAAAGATTACGGATGATATCAAAAACCATATAGATGCATCACAATTTTCAGACAAATTAATTGAAGCAGGTGAGTATAAAAAAGATAATCAAAAATTAGCTCAACAAATCGAACAACTTTTAGAAGACAATAAACGATTAGCAAAAAGAATTGAATATTTAGAAGAACGTCAAAAACCTTTATGGAAGAGGATTTTTGAATAGCGGATTTTCGACTCTGCCGAACAAAACAATTAATAATTGTTTTGAGAGAGGAAGTAAAGTCAAACATTAGAGAGTGTAACAGGTAAGGTAGAGTAAGACGTTACTCCCACGATAGCCTGAATAAATCAAAATACAGTTTACATAAACTCTGGAACCGATTCATAGTGACACAAATATTTGTTAAAAAATATTTTAAAACATGCTTGACAGCGGAATTTTAGCGGTAAATAATAGGGTTACAAAAAGTATAATAGTTAGATAGGTAAATCGCTCTTAAAAACCCGAAAAAGGTTGCGATTCCTCAAATAGAAAGGGATTTAAAAATGTACGCAATTGTAGAAACTGGCGGAAAACAATACCAAGTAGAAGAAGGTCGTTACTTAGATGTAGAACTACTTGAAGGCGAAAAAGATGACAAAGTTGTATTTGACAAAGTTGTTATGGTAGTTAACGGTAAAAAATCAAAAGTTGGTCAACCATACGTAAAAAATGCAAGTGCTGAAGGCGTTATCATGGGTAATGACAAAGCTAAGAAAATTATCGTTTACAAACAAAGACCTAAAAAAGGTTACCGTGTAAAACGTGGTCACAGACAACAATACACAAGAGTTATGATTAACAAAATCAGAACTACAGCTTCTAAAAAAGCAGCTGAAACTGCAGAAACAACAGAAGCATAATTCAAAAGTTATTACGGTAATATTTAATTAGAAAGTAGGTATAAAATGGCACATAAGAAAGGGATGGGTTCTACCCGTAACGGACGTGATTCCGAAGCTCAACGTTTAGGCGTTAAAAAATTCGGCGGTGAAATGGTTAAAACTGGCAATATCATTGTTCGCCAAAGAGGAACTAAAATCCACCCAGGTAACAACGTAGGTATCGGTTCTGATGATACATTGTTCGCTTTAATCGATGGTCAAGTAAAATTCGAACCACACAGACGTGATAGAAAACAAGTTAGCGTTTATGCAGTAGAAAGCAAATAGTTAACTTCATAGATTTTTTGGAAAACTCGGTTGACAAAAACAACCGAGTTTTTTGTTACTAAAATTTAATAAATAGCCCTAAATATAAAAATCCTTTAGAATAAAAAAGGATAACTATCACAAAAACTGAAATTAGGGATAAAATGAACAAAAATTTATTGAGAAAGGTATTGTTTACCGTAGGTGCGCTATTTATGTTTGCACCAATGGCAAGTGCAGCCTTGTCATTTCCTAACATTAATATAGGAATGCAACCTGCTAACACGCCTCAAGATTTTTCTAACGGTATTCAAATCCTTATTTGGTTGACTATTTTAACTTTAGCACCAAGTATCTTTATTATGACAACAGCTTTTGTAAGGATTGCAATTGTTTTGGCGCTTACCAGACAAGCTTTAGGGGCAGGTTCTTTACCTCCAAACCAAGTCTTGATAAGCTTAGCATTAATTTTAACATTCTTTGTTATGGCTCCAACCATCAATAAAATTAATCAAGAAGCCTTGCAACCTTATATGAACAATCAGATTACACAACAAGCTGCACTGGACAGAGGTTTAAAACCGGTTAGAGCATTTATGTTTGCTCAAACTGACGAAAAAGAACTTGCATTGTTTGTAAAAATGGCTAAAATTGATAAACCTAAAAACATTGATGATGTTCCAACTTATGTTTTAATTCCGTCATTTATTATCAGTGAATTAAATACAGCATTCAAAATTGGTTTTGTAATTTTCTTGCCATTCTTGGTAATAGACATTGTTATTTCCAGTGTTTTAGTATCAATGGGTATGATGTTCTTACCACCAACAACAATTGCTTTACCATTCAAGCTGATTATGTTTGTAATGGTTGACGGTTGGTACTTAATCATAAAATCACTTGTAGAAGGCTTTGCAGCAGCAAGTTAGAATTGAGGAAAAATAATGGAACAAGATATAGTTATAACACTTTTACAAAAAATGTTTGTGCTGATTTTGGAAATTTCAACTCCGGTTCTACTTGTCGGCATTGTTGTCGGTTTAACCGTTAGTATTTTTCAAACTATCACACAAATTCAAGAATCAACTCTTACAATTGTACCTAAAATCATTGCCGGTGTAATTGCATTGATTATGCTAATGCCTTGGATGATGAACTTAGTTATTCAAACAACAAATGAATTTTTTGATATGATTCCAGGGTTGATAAAATAGAGGTCACAAGTGGATTTTTCATTATTACAAATTTTCACACCTGCAAATATTATCGTTTTTATGGCTGTTTTTACAAGAATTAGCGGTCTATTGACTTCTGCACCTTTATTTTCGACTTATCCAATCCCTATGCAGATTAAAATTTGGCTTGTTTGCTTTATCGCATTCATAATTTATCCATTTGTGCAAGGGCATACACAATTTATGATACCGCATGATGTTGCAGGTTTAACGGTTGTAATGATTAAGGAGTTCGCAATTGGTTATATCATCGGTTTTTGCGCAAATTTAGTGTTTCTTGCTGCTGAACTTGGGGCAAACATGTTTTCAATTCAAATGGGTTTATCAATCAGCCAAGCTTTAAACCCTGCATCAGGAACAACATCACCGATTATCGCTCAAGCATTTACTATACTTTTAACTTTAATTTTTATCAGTTTGAATGCTCATCAATGGTTATTTTCGGCTGTATATAGCAGTTTTGCACACGTTCCTATAGGTTATTCTTTTATTTTTGACGGAACATTAGTTCAAAGAGTAATCTATATGACAGGTCAAATGTTTGTAATCGCTATTGGAATATCAATGCCGATTTTCAGTGTTTTATTAATCAAAGATATTTTATTGGGCTTTGTTTCAAAATTAATGCCACAAATGAACATATTTATGGTCGCAATGCCATTAAAAATATATGTTGGACTTTTGTTATGTATGATATTTATGCGCCCAATTGCAGAATACTCCAGAATATTGTTGGAAAAGGTTCTAACACAGGTCGCAGGGTTATTTTAAAGGAAAGGATAAAATAGCATAAATGGCAAACGATGCCGCAGATAAAACCGAAGAAGCCACACCCAGACGACGGGAGAAAGAACGTGAGAAGGGTAATGTAGCCAAAAGTAAAGACTTAATGTCATCTGTTACCGTAACAATAAGTCTAGTGCTTTTAGGTGCTTTTTCGGGTTGGATAATGAATCGTTTTATACTTGCTTTACACTATTCTTTCACTAACTTGAACCCTAAAGAAATAAATACAGACGAGTTCATCGGGCTTTTAGCGCCGTACGTAAGAATTATGGCGGAAGCGGTTTTACCATTTATGGTTTCAGCATTTATACTTACTGTCGTTTCGATTAGACTTCAAATCGGTAAGATTTTTGCTATTGATAAAATAACACCTAAATTTGAAAACGTTTCACCTAAAAAATGGGTTGACGGTTTAAAAAAATTATTAAATCCGTTTGAACCGCAAAAAATGGTAGAACTTGCAAAATCTATTCTAAAAGTTTGTATTGTTGGAGCTTGTGGATATTCTGTTGTCCACTCCAGATTGGACGAACTTTATGCACTTTTAGGTGCAACTCCTGAAGTTGTATTCTCAGTAATAGGTAGCATTTTAGCGCAAATGTTTTTGAATATGTGTTTAGCGATGCTTATTATCGGGCTTTTAGATTTAAAATTTCAAACCTACCAATTTGAAAAATCCATTAAAATGACAAAACAAGAAATCAAGGATGAATTCAAAGAAACAGAAGGGGATCCTAAAATTAAGAGCAAAATCAGAGCAATGGGACAACAAATTTTGCAACAACAAATTATGTCAGCAGTACCTACTGCCGATGTAGTTGTAACAAATCCGACACATTATGCTGTTGCGATAAAATACGATAGAACTCAAAAACCTGCACCTTACGTAGTAGCCAAAGGCGTTGATGAGATAGCTCTTAAGATAAGAGAGATTGCTCAAAATAATAGAATTCCTATAGTAGAAAATCGACTTGTTGCAAGAACCCTCTACCAATTAGTTGAAATAAATGATATAATACCATCAGATATGTTTCAAGCTGTGGCAGAAATTCTTGCATATGTATACAACCACAGAAAACATTAAACTTGGGCGAAGGTAAAAGAACAAAATGAATTTCGGAAAACTTTCAGAATTATTAAAAAACAATGATATCTCACTTGCCATAGGCTTAGTGTTCATTGTTTTAATGATGGTTATTCCGTTACCTCCTGCAATGTTGGATATTTTATTAACTATCAACATTTCGCTTTCAGTAATCATTTTGCTTGTTTGTCTTTATACCAAAGAACCTCTTGATTATTCAAGTTTCCCGACCGTTTTGTTAATCGCAACACTATTTAGATTGGGTTTGAATATCAGTTCTACAAGACTTATTTTACTTTATGGTGAAGCCGGTAACGTAATTCACTCATTCGGGGAATTCGTTGTAGGTGGTAACTACGTTGTAGGTTTCGTTATCTTCGTAATCCTTGTTTTGATTAACTTTATGGTAATCACAGGTGGTGCAACTCGTGTTGCTGAAGTAACAGCACGTTTTACATTGGATAAAATGCCAGGTAAACAATTAAGTATTGATGCCGATTTGAATAACGGATTAATTACGGAAGAAGAAGCCAGAAACAGAAGAAAATCATTAGAAAGAGAAACAGATTTCTATGGTACTATGGATGGTGCTTCTAAGTTCGTTAAAGGTGATGCTACAGCTGGTATCTTAATCACTATTATTAACATTATCGGTGGTTTAATTATCGGTATGGTTATGTTGAAAATGGATTTTTCAACAGCCCTAACGACATACACGATCTTAACAGTAGGGGATGGTTTGGTATCACAAGTTCCTGCTCTTTTGATATCAGTTGCAACAGGTTTGATTGTATCACGAGCAACAGGTAAAGACGAATCGTTATCTCAAGATATCGGCAAAGAAATGTTCTCTGATCCTAGAGTTTTAGGTGTTGTTTCTGGTTTGCTTTTAGTTTTGGGTATAATCCCCGGAATGCCAACAGTTCCATTCATTTTAATCAGTATTGGCTTAGGTAGTTGGGCAAGCTTTAAACATAAAGAGAAAAAAGCCGCTATTGCTGCAGAAGCACAGGCTAAAATTGAAGCTGAAAAGGCTGAAAAATTGGGTAAAAGAAACAAAAGAGCGACTCGTGAAAGCGTTATGGAATTACTTAACGTTGAAACAATTGAAATTGAAGTTGGTTACAGACTTGTACCTTTATTACAAATTGAAATGGGCGGTGACTTACTTGAACGTATCGCTCAAATCAGACGTCAAACAGCTTTAGATTTAGGTATTGTACTACCTTCAATTAGGGTAAAAGATAACCTTCAATTATCACCAAACACATACCAAATCAAGTTAAAAGGTGTACCAATTGAAGCAGGTGAAGTATATCCTGACAGAAGTCTTGCTATGAATGCAATGGGTGGAGAAGATAACCCTAATATTAAAGGTATTAGCGCCGTAGAACCTGCATTTGGTTTACCTGCTTTATGGATTGAAGAAGAACAAAAAGATATGGCAGAAGCATATGGTTATACAGTTGTAAGCCCTTCTGCAGTTGTATCAACACACTTAACAGAAGTTATCAAGAAGAATGCAGCAGATATCTTAACAAGAAACGATGTTCAACAACTTATCGACAATTTAAGAAAAGATGTATCAGATGCTTATGTAGACGATTTGTTGAAGGATATGACTATTGGAGATATCCAACAAATTCTTCAAAACTTGTTGCGTGAACGTGTTACTATTCGTGACTTGAAAACTATTTTGGAAACTATTAGTTTACAATCTAAATACAGCAAGGATTATAGTTACTTAACAGAACAAGTTCGTCATGCATTGGCAAGAAGTATTTGCAAACAAAACGTTGCAGATAACGGAGAATTAATGGCGATAATCTTGTCACCGGATGTAGAAAGAACTCTTGCACAAGGTATGTCACCGGATGGAAGAAGTCTAACAGTTGATCCGTCTTATTCAAAACACTTATTCAACAGTTTAGACACAGAAATTCAAAAAGCTATTACAACTTATGGCTGTCAACCTGTAATTTTATGTTCTGCCGCAATCAGATTAGCATTTAGAAACTTAATTGAAAATTACTATCCACAATTTGCAATTATGTCGTATAATGAAATTAGTTCAAATATAAAAACTAAATCAGTGGGTATAGTAAAAGTTGTAAGAAATTAATAAAGAAAGGTTTATATAATGAACGAATTAGTAAAAATTGACCAAGACGTAACAATCGTACCTAATGACTTTAATTTTACAAATATGGGTGCCGTAACAGAAGTTACACCAAAAGGTTTTAAGATGAAAATGAAATACCCTACAAATGGTATTAATTTAAACCATATCTGTGAATTCTATTCTCATACTCAAAACGGTATTTTATTCTTTTCTTCTTACGCTTCTGAAATTAAAGATAACGAATTGTTCATTGAAAACCCTATAAAACATAGATTTTTACAAAGACGTCAATTCACTCGTATTAAATTCTTAACAGAAACTACAATGAGAGATTTAACTACAGACAAAGTTTACAACATCTCTACAGTAGACTTATCTGCAGGTGGTTTGAAATTCTTAGCTAGTGAATCTATAAACCTTGATAATGAATATAAAGTTGAAATCGTTCTAAACGAAGAACAAACTGTATCTTGCATATTGCAACCAATTCGTATGGAAAAACAAGATTCAGGTAAATTCATTTTATCAGGAAGATTTGTACATCAAGTAAATGTTGATAAAATGACATTAATTCAATATTGTATGAATAAAAATATGGAAGCAGAAAACAAATAACCCATGAAAGTTATTAAGTACAAACAAAATCTTAGTTTATTACTTGCTTGCTCAACTTTACTTGTAATTGGTACTTGCTCATTAATAAAAAATGGCGGAATAAATTACACAAGTATTGTATGTTCAGCATCTGCTGTAGTGCCTGCGGTTCTTGTTATGTACGGACTCGGATGGCTTATTGGCGCAATGATTGAATCTTCTAAAACAGTTGTTAAAGAAAAAGATATCGGCTATACAAATGCTCTTCTTCAAGAAATTATTAAAGAAGAAGGCTTGGATGGAGTTGAAGACCTTAACAATTCTGGCCAAACAAATGAAGAAGAAGAAACAAAAACAGAAGAAGGTGAAGGATAATGAGCTTATCAGAGTTATACAATAAAACATATATAATCTCTTTATTCACAACTCCAAGCCATTCGCAAAGATTTTTTATAACTTCAAAATTTGAACAATTTTATAAATATGATATCTCTGAAACAGATACTCACGAGCCTGAGGAAGCTTTACTTGATTCAGAGAGAAAAGCCCGTAAAATTTACGGTACAACAAAAACTAAATTTTTAACAAACGGTTCTACAAGTGGCATAATAGCATCTGTTTTGGCTTGTGCAAAACAAGGAGATAAAGTTTTAATCTGGAATAATTCACATCCATGTCATAAAAATGCGGTTGAACTTTCAGGCGCAACACCGGTTTTTTATGAACTTGAAAAAGATGAAAACTGGGGAATTTATAAGGCTTTGACACCAGAAAAACTTGATAATTTTTTACAAGAAGGTGATATAAAAGCAGTAATTGTAACCTCACCTAGTTATTACGGTGTTGTAAGCGATATAAAAGCATTAAAAGAGGTTTGCAATAGACATAATACTTATTTAATTGTTGACGAAGCACATGGCGCATTGTATCCATTCTCTGACAAATTACCTCAAAGTGCGGTAAAAATTGCTGATTTCACGGTTCAATCATTACACAAAACTGCCGGAGGATTGAATCCTACAGCGCTTCTACACACAACTACAAATTTAGATATCGATAGAGCTCTTAAAAAATTTTCAACAACTTCACCTAGTTATGCCCTTCTTTATTCAATCGAAAAAAACATAAATTACCTAAATTCTCAAAAAGGCAGACAAAAAATTGAAAAACTTATCGAAAATATTGAAAATTTAAAAAAAAATTGTCCAAATATTGAATTTTTTGATGGCGATATCACAAAAATTTTAATCAAACATAAAAATTATACCGGTTTTGAGCTTTCTGAAAATTTGTTCAAAAACAAAGTTGAAGACGAAAAAACAAATGAAAAATCGACAATGCTTTTATGTGGTATCGGAACAGATAAATTTAAATTACAAAGGTTAGAAAAAATCTTAAAAAGAATTGTTTAACTAATGTAAATTTTTGTAAAAGCATGGCTAAAAAAAGGCAACTATAAACATTCAGGAGCTATATATAAGTATGCTCAATCCTATCAGTGTGTCTTTAAATAAGGTTCAAATGCCTAACTTGCTTGGTAATAAGTACCAAACAAGCCCTATTGGCATTAAAACTTTAAAAACTGATACATTCACACCTTCTCAATCGATTGCAAACGTATCTTTTACATCGGTTGATAATAGCATTGTAGGGAAAAGCATTAGAGAATTAGGAGATATACCTTGTCCTTATTGTGGAACAAGGGTTATAAATGGCAAAGAAATTAACCACTTAAATAAAGAAAATTTAGGCGGAAGAAGCGATAGAGCAATCGCTTTATTGAAACCTTTTGAAGATAGAATGCACCCTGTTGAAAAAGAGGTTTTTGACATACTTAAAAATTTGAGCAAAAAAGAACCTAAAAAAAATTTAAGACAACTATTAGACACTGTACGTCCTGAGCATTTACAAAAAGTACAAGATGAAGAACAAAAAATTCTTCACCGAATGTTTAAATGTGCAAAAACAATTAAAAACGAGGATGATGCAAAAAATGTGGGCAAACTTCTTGCAAGTTCAAAAGAAATTCTTGAAAAGCAAGATCCTAATTACATTTTCCGCAGAAGAAGATTGATAGAAAAACTTAATAACGTAACTAAAAATATGACTGAGCAAGATAAGGCGCAAGAACTATTGAAGATTGCCGAAGACGTTCCACGTTCTCATGACAACGTTAGCGCTTTTATCGTTAAATTTACACAAAAAGATGCAGGCACAAAATTAGAAAAAACTCCGTACCAAATCGGAATTTCTCTTGTAGAGCCTTCCGTTGGTTCTTTAGAACACATCACACCTCGTCATCCACAAGATGGTTCTGACGGCGGTAAAAACATTTATTCAAACTATGTTTACGCAAGCAAAGAATGGAATACACGCAGAAAAAATATGCCTCTTGATAAATGGGTTGAAAAAAATCCTGAAATCAAAGACCATATGCAAAACTACATTGATGCAGTAATTGAAAAAATTAACAAAAGAGAAGCATTGCAAAGATGTCGTGTTTATCCTATCCTAGTAGCGGAAACTGTTGAAAAAGAATCTAATGGCAAAATAAAACTAGACACATCAAAATTAAAATTGAGCAAAAAACAAATACAACAAGAAATGGCACGAGTTAAGCAACAAGAAGCTGACATCATTGCAAAAGCTCAAAAGAAAGAACAGTATAAAAACAAAACAAATCAAAAGAAAAATTTAAGCATTGTAGCTTAGGGAAGAAGGACATGATTTTACCAATTCAAGTATTCGCAGCATTTGCGACTCCAAGAATTCACAAGTACATCAAAAATAATCCACAGACATTTGCAAACTTCAATTTTGCAACAAGACCTGACACATTTGAAAAAACTCAACCGATAATGCCACAACTTAACGTTGAACAAGTTGCATTTACAGGCTTAAAAAATGCGGACAGAGTGCGAAGTTTAGGACATATTACCTGCCCATGCTGTGGTATAGAAATGATGACTCAAAAAGATATGAGCAAAGTTACAAAAGGACTAGGTTGCACAAGCAAACAAGCAGTAAAGACTTTGAACGAATTTGAAAAAAATATGCGCCCTGTCGAAAAACAATGTTTTAATCTATTAAAAGGTTGGTCAGAAGAAAAGCCTGATGCTAATTTTAAAGACCTTTTACTGGAACACAGAGAACCTGAACTGAAAAAACTTCAAGCAAAACAAAATACAATTCTTGATACAGTTGATGAATTATCAAAAACATTACCTAAAAATGAACAAGAAACAGTAAAACAAGTTACTGATGAAACAAGAAAATATGTTTCTTCAAACGACAAAGAAATTAAGTTTAAACGTAAAGCCTTCTTGAAGGATATGAATGAATTAGAAAGTAAGATTTCTGACGAAAAAGTGTTTAAACAAATGAAAGCAGAAGCTGAAAAAATGCCAACATCTCAAAATGACGTAAGCGCATTTGTTGTTAAATATGCAGAAAGAGAACATTCAGAAATCGGGCAAAGACTTGTAAAACTTTCAGTGGGCACAATTGAGCACATCAAGCCTCAATCAGAAGGAGGACGTGACGTCGAAACAAACTACTTGCTGGAATGTGGAGGCTGTAACCATGACCGAAGTTCTATTCCATTGGGTGATTGGGTTGATATGCATCCTGAAATGAAAACAAATACTCAAAAGTATATGGATGAAGTTATAGAAAGAATTAATACCGAAAAGATTAAAAACTTCCACTTCTATCCGGCAGCAGTGGCTCAAACACTGTCATACCAATCAGGAGGCAAGTTAGAAGTTGACCTAAGTGCCCTAAAACCGGGTGAAGATGAAATCGGATAAAATTTAAAATAAAAAAGGCGGCTGAACAAATGTTCAGCCACCTTTTTTATTCGTAACTATTTACAAGAAGTATTTGTTGTCCAGTTCAAAATTTTACCATTCGGACATTTAGCTGTATTATCCGCTTTTAAGTAATCCATGTTATCGTTTGTAATTACCCACATTGTACAACCATCGCCTTTCATAAAACAAGTTGAACTTGCAAATGCAGTTGAATTAGCAAATTCTGTAAGACCTGCAGGTTCTAAATCTGTATCGGTTGCTGTTGAATTATAATAGACTTTGAATTGAAAAATATCAGTACCAATTTTATTAGGACCTCTTCTAGGACCATCAATATCTACATATATATTAACAACAAGTGTGTTTGCAATAATAGCAACAGCTGTTCCGTCAGCTAAAACAAATTTGTAATATGAATTACTGTCAATATTATTAAAAACTGTATTATTTGCAAGCATTGTATTAGAATTAGTCCAACAAGTACCACCTGTATTTAGTGTTAACCCACAGTTTTTACTTGTTTTCATAAATTCAGAAAGTCTATCCCCAAATATTGTTGAGTTGTACGTTGTCCACTCATCAATACGACCATAAACTGCATTCATACGACCGTAAGCATCTGTTAGGTTTTGATATACTTTCTTAACTTTTGCAACTTTTTCTTTGTTTGCAGTTGAAGAATTCAAGTTTGGAATAGTTAACGCTGCAACCACACCAATGATACCCATTACAATTAGAGTTTCTGCAAGTGTAAATGCAAATGCTTTTCTAATGGTTAGAGGTTTAAAGGGGTGAAAGATTTGCCCTTTTATGTCATCCCGCACTTGATGCGGGAGCATATAAATACTCCAATAGTACATTTGAGTTGGTAAGATTCTGAATAAATCCGTTAAAATTATTCTCTATCAAACCAATGTTTCAGAATAATATAATGTTGTAATTATTGGAGGATTTAAAAGATCCCGTGTCATAGCACGGGATGACATTAGGTTTTATAAATTACTTCACCGTCACCTCGAATAATTTGTATCAATTATAAATAAAAAGCCATCCGATAGGATGGCTTGGAAATTTTGTGTATAGGCAGATTTTGCGTAGGCTGAAGCGAAGCGAAATGCCGAAGTTGCGAGGACATAGCGAATGCCAACGAAGTGTAATGAGCGACTTGTCCGAGTGAAGCAATAATCTGAATTCAACCCTAAAAAAAACTCCTCTGAATGAGAGGAGTTGGAAATTTTGTGTATAGGACTCTGCCGAACAAACGATTGATAATCGTTTGTGAGAGGGGAAATAAGGACTGAACGAAGTTCAGTTTATTTCCTGACCTAAAAAAAACTCCTCTGAATGAGAGGAGTTGGAAATTTTGTGTATAGGGAAGGAAATAAGGAAATTTTTGTTTTTCTATTATGAGAATAAGTTAAATGACTTATCAACATTATCTTTAATCAATGATTTTACTGAATCTTGTTCTGTTTGAAGAGCTGAGTGTTCAGTATCCATTGTTTTTAATTGTTGGTCTAATTTCTTTTCTTTGTTGTTAATCTTTTGAGTTGCTGCGTTGTATTCAGCTTCTGCCAATGCAAATTTTGAATCATCTGATGCGATACCTAATGAAACATCACTTGCAATAGAAACTTCAGTCCATTTCTTTGCTGTTACACCATTATCATTAGTAACATCTTGATTTTTTTCTAATCTATATTGACCAGATTGAATCATTTCATACATTTGGCTAGAAGTTACACTACTGCTTGTAACTTTCTTACCTGTTTTTGCATCAACCAATCGATAATCTTTTGGTAAGTTGCTTGGTTTCAATGAAACTTGAGATGTATTACCTTTTTCATCATATTTAGTCATTGTAATTTTATTTGCATTCAATGCATTTGTATATTTTTGAGCAACTTGATCAGACTCATCTGCTAATCTAAGTTTTGTATTTGCAATTTGTTGTGAACGAAGTTCGATATCGTTCATTCTTGATGTAATAGCTAATAATCTAGCTTGTGATGCTGACATACCCATAGGCTTTACTCCTTTACACGATATCTGATAACTTACATTTGTGTTATCGGCTTAAACACATGTAAACTTGAGGGTTTTAGCATGTTTTGTTACATAACTTTACAAATGTAATTTATGAGTCAAGTATAGCAAGGACATGTGTTTAGAGTTTTTTACATGTTTTCTTCAAAATAACCAAAAGATTTTAAAGTTTTATCTTTTTTACGCCAATCTTTTTCAACTTTTACAGTTAAATCAAGGTAGACTTTCTTTTCTACTATCTCTTCTAATTCAAGTCTGGCTTGAGTCCCAATAGTTTTTAACAAAGAACCGTTTTTGCCGATAAGAATACCTTTTTGGCTTTTGTGTTCGCAATAAATAGTTGCATATATTTTATCAATTGTTTCTTCTTCACGATAATTATCAATCATAACAGCAATTGAGTGAGGTATTTCATCTTGAGTGTTAAGCAAGATTTTTTCACGGATAATTTCTGATGCTACATCTCGCATTGTTTCTTCGGTCAAAACATCTTCCGGATACAGTAAATCACCCTTTGGCAACTTCTTATAAATATTGTCTAATAATGTGTCAATGTTTCTTCCTGTTTTTGCAGATATTTTAACAATTGGAAGATTTTTTTCAAAAAGAGTTTTATAACTTAAAAGATTTTGTTCAACTTTTTCAAGTTTTTTAACTTTGTCTAATTTATTCAAAACAATTATTATAGGAGTTTCTGTCTTTGAAAGAATATTTTCCGCAATCCACTTATCACCTTTGCCTGCAGGATCAGAAGCATCTACCAAAAATAGGATAAGATCACTATCAGGAACCGCAATCTTAGCCTCATCAAGCAAAAATTCACCAAGTTTGTTCAAAGGTTTGTGTACCCCTGGTGTGTCAACAAAAACAATTTGACCTTTGTCTGTTGTAAGAATGCCTTTAATTCTTTTTCTTGTTGTTTGTGCTTTATCCGTAGCAATAACTATCTTTTGCCCGAGAATTTGGTTCAAAAGAGTTGATTTACCTACATTTGGTCTTCCTATAATTGTTACAAATCCACTTTTCATAAAATTAGGATAGCATAAACAAAGTTATATTTATTACAAAATCAGTCAAATGTAGTATTTTTGTCGTCACTCATATATTTTTTAAAATTATAATGATAAGATTAGTCTAGGAGATTATTCCGTGAACAAAGAGATAGTAAAATCAACAATTTTATTAACTACTTTATGCTTTGCATTGTCGCAAGGCGCTTTTGCTGCGGAAAATAAAGAACTTGTCAGAATGGATTTGGATCAAAATTCTGATGGTTCAGTTAAGGTTAACATCTACACTGACAAGCCTTACACAGAACAAATTATTGTAAACAAAAAACCTGATAACAAATATGTAATTCTACTTCCTGAAACAGTTAACACAATGGGGGTAAAACCTGATGTTACAGGAGTATCAAACGTAAAAGGCATTGATGTAAAAACACAACATTATTCTTCTTTGCCAAACAAGGGCTATACAAAGATTACCATTGACGGCAAAAGACCTATTGAAATTGTTCCTCAAACACACGTTTCAAGAACAATGCAAGCCCCAAAAAGAAGTATTTCTGAACAAACTCGTAGTGTAATGTCACAATCTAACAGACGACCATACGTTACACCACAACAAGTTCAAATGACAGTACCACAAAGAGTACTTAACCAATCAAGACCGACTACACACAACGACTTTGTACCGTCTTACGAACGTCAAAGACAATACAACAATAGTCAAACTGTTACAAGACAATATTCACAACCAGCACAAAACAATTATGTTTCAAGACCTGTACAACAAACTCGCCAAGAAACTGTGTTTTCTCAACCTCAAAGAACAGTTCAGCAATTTGCACAAACCGTTCAACAAGCTGTACAACCACAAGCTCAACAACAAACTCAACTGATTGAAACAACTCAAACTACAAATAATGCTCTAACTGAAAATGAGCAAGTTGCACTTGATGATAACAACAATCAAGCAGTTGATGATGCTACAGCAAAACAATTGGAAGCTAACGATGACGATATTACTGAAGATGATTTAGCATTCTTCAAAAAAATTATCCGCTTTAAACAAAAAGTAGCAAGAAAGATTAAGCAAATTCTTTCATTTAGAATTTCTTTCTCAACATTTATGGGCTTGGCTCAATTTGCATTGCTTATTGTATTAATCAAAATTATTGGCGATTTAGTAAAAAGAATTCAATATCCAAACGGAAACGACATTGAAACTCGTCCGGTAACAAAAAGATTGATTCACAACAATGATGAAACTTTTGAACAAGCTTATCCGTCTTATTCAAATATGGATGTGTATAACACATCTAGAAGCAATTTTGAGGAAGATAACAAGGAAGGGTTTAATATGAAACCTCTTTCTGCTCCTTCAACTTTTGCTAAGACAAGTAATAATCTTTACTCAAATGGAAATATGATGTATAATCAACAACAGCCAGCGAGTCAAAGTTTTATTCAAGAAAACGATTTTTATCGTCCATTGAATAAGGTTAGTAAGGAAGAAAAAATGTCTATCTTTGATGAAAATGCAGAAGATATTGAACGTACAATATTCAAAAATCCTTTAAAACAAATCAGCAAACATGAAGAACAAACATTGTTTGATGAAGACGAACCTGCATCATTGAATTCACCATTCAACAATCAAGAAGACTATTCAATAAAAGAACAAGAAGAAGATTTCTTTAACTACAACAACACTTCTCAACAAAATGATGAAGACTTCTTTATCTTTGAAGATGATGAAGACGATGACAACATTGAATATCAAGAAGATTATGTAGACGAAGAAGAAGACACTGAATACGATGAAGAATCTGATGAAGAATCTGAATACGAGTACGAAGATGAAGATGGCGAAGAATATGAGGAAGAAGTAGAAGACGTTGAAGAAGAGTCTGCTCCTCAAGAACCACAACAAGTTTCTAACCCGTTTGAACATTTAACTGTAAAATCAAAATTTGTAATTGATTCAAACCGGGGTTTTGCACAAGTAAGCGTTGACGGTTTGAATGCACTTATTGGTTATGTAGGTTCAAAAATTAGCGTTATTCGTAAATTCAACGAAGAAATTAATGATAAAATGCAAGTTCGCCTAAATGAACAAGCTGACGAAAATACTCTAATTTACATAATTAAAGTTGGCAAATACAAGACATTAGTTGAAGTTAAACCTGACTCTATCAGACAATTATTGGATTTATAATAAACTATGAAAAAGTTTTTTATCTGTTTGTTGTTTGTTTTAACTCTTTGTACTGCCTGCTCAAGACGCAATGATGCACCGGTGATTAAATTTGCAAGCTGGGGTTCTCAATCTGAAGTTGCATTATTAAAACCTTTGCTTGAAGATTTTGAGAAAAAAAATGGTGTAAAAATTGAATTTATGCATATTCCGCAAAATTATTTTCAAAAAATACATCTGCTTTTTGCCTCAAACATGCCTCCCGATGTAATTTTCATAAACAACTTGTACTTACCGGTTTATGCTGATTTTTTAGAAGATTTAACACCTTATGTTAATAAAACAAATTTTTACCAAAAATCTCTTGATGCAATGAGCTTTAACGGAAAAGTTTTAGCAGTTCCTCGTGATGTTTCAAACTTGGTTGTATACTACAACAAAGACCTTTTTGACAAATACGGAATATCTTATCCTGATAAAAACTGGACATTTGAAGATTTACTAAAAAAATCATTGGAATTCAAAAAACATAATATATTTGGCATAAGCTTTGAAACTTCAAACTTATTCTATTTACCTTATTTGATGAGCGAAGGTGGCGGAATTTTGTCTGACGATTTAAAAACAATAATAATCGATAAACCTGAATCTAAAAAAGGTTTAGAGTTTTATGCTAATCTAAGAAACAAATATAACGTTGCACCGAAAAAATCACAAAGCGCAAGCGCAACAATGGCTCAAATGTTTTTACAAAAACAGCTTGCAATGCACCTTTCTGGTCGTTGGCTTGTTCCAAAATATCGTGAAGTTGCTGATTTCAATTGGGATATCATAAATTTTCCTAATGGCAACAAAGGAAGCATTGTACCAATGGATACATCAGGTTGGGCTGTTTGTAAAAAATCTGCACAAAAGGATTTAGCACTAAAACTTGTTCAATACTTATCTTCAAAAGAATCAATCGAAAGGCTTACACAATCCGGATTGATTACACCTGCAAGAGTTGATGTTGCCAGTTCTGAAACATTCTTAAAAGGAAAGCCAAAATCTTCTCACATATTTTTAGACGTAATTGAAACATCAAAACCAACACCTGTTTCTAAAGATTACCGTGAAATATCGGATAAAATTGATATAAAACTAGAACCTTTGTTTGAAAAAAATGTTAAGTAGCAATTTTTATGCGCAAAAATACTTTATATAATAGTAGTAGTTTTGTGTATATATGAATATAAATAGTTCTAATAATTTTATACGTCCAAGTTTTACGGCAAATGTTATGCCTAAAAACTGCGCTGAATATATCGACAACAAACTTAAATCAGCAAAAACCGTTGATATCTTTTGTCATACCGCAAGTGATGAAGATACTTTTAACAGCGCAAAAGCAATGTATTCTTACCTTAAAGGACAAGGCATAGCTCCTAGAATTGTTGTTTCTGACGGAAAAGAAAATTATCAATACGACGTACAAAAATATAACATAATCCAAGCAAAAGAAGTTTCAGAAAATACAAAAAAAGCAGACATGGCACTTTGCGTAGACTTTAGCTCTCCAATTAGAGTTGGTTCTAATGTTTTGAAATTCATTAACAGCTATGGCGCTAATATTGTCGGATTTGACCACCACAACGATCCTGACATTGTGGTAAAAGATTATAACAAAATTACACAATCTTACGAAAAAAATTCCATGCCGGCACTTAATGCAAAAAATTACTACATAGATGCATCAGCAAAATCAAACAGTGCAATTATTTCAAGATTTTTTGATGCAATCGAACACAAAACTACAAAAGAAGAAGCTAAAAATCTTTTTGCCGGAATGTTTGATGATACATCAAAAGACGGCATTACCAAAGTTAGCAAATTAGGTCAAATTTTTGTTAGTGACAAAGTTGACGACAAAGGCAATACGAAGGAAGTTATGAACAATGTTCTTAAAAACTTGAACGTGTTTGAAAAACTTTCTGTATTGAAACACTTTGTTGATAAAACAAGATTAACAGAAAATGAAATCGCTTTTTCTAAGACTTTAAGCAAAAAAACTCAATATTCTAGCAACGGTAAATTTGCATACGTAGAAATTACTCCTGACGACAAAGGATGGGAAAATTTGGGCAAAGACACAATTCGCTCTAAAAAAGTTTTACAACAATTCAGAAAAAATACTCTTGCTAAAGACAATGTCGATGCAGTTGCCGTATTTTACCCTACAAACGACGGCATTTACAAGATGAGCATTCAAACTAAGAAAGATTACGCAAAACAAATTATTGATAATATTAAAGCTACAACTTGTCCAGATATTCGTGCAGGTGGACACGAAAATCGTAGCGGCGGAACTATTGAAACAACAGATGCTAAAAAATGTCATGAATGGGTTAACCTATTCAAACAATCTGCGGAAGAAGTTTTGGACAAGTAATTAGCGATTCAAACTATTTTTTAAATATTTTACGATTGAAGCGTTAATATTTTTACTCACAACCTTTACTACGTCTTTTTTTGTAATATCTGTATACTCTTCGTACAATTTGCGGTCTTCTTCGTTATTTACAAAAACTTTCCACATATTTGAAACTTGTTTTCTGAAATATTTTGCTCCTAGTGCCGCAAAATCAGCATTTCTTGTATCATACTCTACAGAAATTGTTAGAGCTTGTTTTGACATTACGTATGGAGAAAAATCATCTTTCACATAAATTGGTTTTTGATAGAAGATTAAATCCGGCTTGAAGGCATGAATGCAAGGAATAGTCCTTGTTTCTCTATCCCATCCATCAATTACTTGCAAATCGTATGTTTTGAAAAAGTCTACTACTTCTTGAATGCTTTCTTCGCTAACTTCTTCACTTTCTAACAACTGCTTTGGTGTAATGATTATCGGAAAAACCTTAAAATCATTATCAAATTTTAGCAAATTATACAAGCCTATAAAATCAGTGTGGGTTATGTCTGTACACAAAAACGCTACTTTCAAAGGTTCGTTTGAATTTCTAATTTTATTTAACTTTTTCAAATAATTTGTCTTTGATTCTAATTCTTGATCATTCAAAGTAAAATAATAAAGCGCTGATTGCACTAGATTTTTACTTTCTAACAAATAACCTAATGAAGCTTTTTGTTTAGCAACAAAATTTTTAAACTTATCAACAAAAGGAATTTGAATCATTGGAGCTATTTCTACTGACTTTTTAACATAGAAATTGTTTCTCAAATATTTTGCGGTATTTTCAAACAAAACACTTGTATCCAAAACAACGCTTATGTTCAAAGCTCTTAATGCAAAAGGTTTGTATAAATTAATGTTTTTATATGTAGAAATTTCCTCTTGTTGAGATTCCAGTCGTTTGTCACTTACACCAATAATGTTTAAGTAATCTGTCACATTGTAGTTATCTAAGATAGCATCTAAAAGCACTCCTGTACCAAAAAGTACAATCTTTTTATTTGCATATTTTTTCTTCAAATTTTCCAAAATATTTGCAAAATTGATAGACTTTAAATAATCTACATATGATAAGTACTCTTCATTAATTGTTGATGTCATTATCTTCAATGTCCTCATCGAAAGTTACAACTTCAATAACTTCTTTCGGTTCTTCTGGTCTAACAACCAAACTTGCAACGATTTCAAACGCACGTCTAACAAGTTCATCTGATTCATAATATTTGAATTCACCCAAACGACCTGCAAAATAAACATTATCAAGCTGACTTGCATCTTCTAAGTATCTTGCATAAACTTCGTTTGAAAGAACATTATTTATCGGATAAAATCTTTCGTTTTTACCTAGTTCAAACGGTTCAATATATTCATATCCAATAATATCTTTATTTCCTGAATACGTTTTGTCAGGTAAGCAATCAGCAAATATATGCGCTCTTATAAAATCATACTCATAAGGCCAATTGTATGAGCCACAATGACAACAATTTTCATAAACTTTGCTGTCTACATCCATTCTTACACTTCTATATGGTAATTCACCGTGCTTGTAATCAAAGTATTCATCAATAGAACCGGTAAAGAAAATTCTATCATATTTTGCTGGATTAATATTCGAAAAGTCTGTGTTTAATTTTAATTTAATATTTTTGTAATTTTTCAAAATGTTTTCAATTAATTCTGTCCAACCATTTTCCGGTATAGCAACATATTTTTCTTTGTAATATCTGTTATCAGTACTTATGTAAAATGGATAATAAGTGTCTGCACATTCAGGAAGAGCTTCTTCATCTACCCCCCATTGCTTCATAGTGTATGGCTTGAAAACATTCTCATAGAAATAATTAGCCAAGAATTTCAAATCCTCATCCATATTTCTATACATCTCAGCAAGAGTAATTTGTCTGTTATAACCAAATTTTGTGATAAGTTTATTTTCTAATTTCTTTGCAAAATCTTCCGGAAATAATTCTTCAACAGTGCATAAGCACAAAGGCATAGAAACATTTTTGCCTTGAATTCTAACACTCGGTTTGAATGTTACAGGAGCTAATTTTCCGAATTTTGATAGATAATCCCAAATAAATTTGTGTTCTGTATGTAAAAAGTTCACATGTTTTGCATGAACAAGAATATTAGAATCTTTGTCTACATAATCGTAATGCATACCGCCTACGTGTGAAGCTTTATCAATAACAGTGACTTCTTCACGAAGCATTGTTGCCAGTCTTTCGGCAATTACTGCGCCTGTTAAACCTGCGCCTACTACTAAATTTTTCATTTCGGACTCCTATCTGGTTTCAAGTTACCATGAAATAAGAGATTTTTCAAATTAGTCAATAAACCTAAATTTAATCAATGCCCATAAAGCGTGAAAACCGTCTTTCCATGTAATTTTCTTACCTTCTGAAAATTCTCTTCCGTAGTATGAAATAGAAAGTTCATACAGTCTTGCACCTTTTTTAAGGACTTTTGCTGTAATTTCAGGTTCAAAATCGAATCTGTTTGACTTAATCTCTATATCTTTTATAAAATCAGCTCTGAAAGCTTTATAACAAGTTTCCATGTCTGTTAGAGTCGTATTGTATAAAACATTTGTCACAAATGTAAGCAGTTTATTACCTAGTAAATGATGGAACATAAAAGCCCTTGACGGCTTACCACCGTTAAGCCTAGAACCATATGCTACATCAGCTTTGTTTTCTAAGATTAATTTGATTAAATCCTTGTAATCTACAGGATCATATTCCAAATCTGCATCTTGAATAACGATAATATCACCTGTAGCTTCTTTAAAACCATCTCTAAGGGCAGCACCTTTACCTTGATTTACATCATGATACAAAACTTTATATGGTAAAGATGGATAAATTTCTTTTGTTCCGTCTGTTGAACAATCATCAATTAAAATAATTTCTTTTTCTAAACCGCAAAAATCAGCATTTTCAACCTTTTCAAGGATTGCTCTTAGTGTATCTACCTCATTATAAACCGGTATCAAAATTGTAATCTTGTTCAAAACAGTTTCTCCGTATAAAAAAATATTAAAATATTTTGAAATATTATAGGATATATTGTACAATAAAAATACAGTATAATAAAGGGTTATTATGGAAAATATTAAATTATCAGACGAGAAAGAGATTGAATACGCTTCAAACTTACTTAATACCGCTATAAGAGAATTTAATAAAAAGAACTACTCTATGAGTTCTAATCTATTAAATGAAGCTAAAACTTCTTTCAAAAATACAAAACTGGATAACTTGATGTCTTTATGCCTATCATTAGAAGGGGCTTTAGATTACATTGAAGATAAAAAGAATTATAATGAATCACTTAACTTGTTAGAAGATGCAAAATATCTTGCAACATATTCTCAAAATCAAACAGCAAAAACTTTTTGTGAGTATGTATTGGGTTGCATTTACAAAATGGATAACTGCCAAGAATTAGCAAAAATTCATTTAACAAATGCAAAAAACCTTGCGTTTAAATCTGATGAATTTAATCTGTTAGATAACATTACAAACGAATTAAACGAAATAACAGCTGAATCTAACAAACTTTTATCAAACAAACGTGATCCGATGGTTGCCTTGGTAAAAATTGGTCAGTCAGTATCTGCAGAAACTAATATTGATGAACTAATCAGGGTTATTGCAGAAGAAACTAAAGAAGCTATTCAAGCAGACCGTTGTACAGTGTTTTTATACGATAAAAAGAATAACGAACTTTGGTCTAAAGTTGCGTTGGGCATGGAAAACTCTGAAATCAGATTTCCTGCTGACAAAGGTTTAGCCGGTCACTGCGTAAAAACAGGTGAAACTATTAACATCAAAGATGCCTACAACGATTCTCGCTTTAACCCTGAAGTTGATAACAAAACAGGTTACAAAACAAAAACAATCCTTTGTATGCCAATCAAAAACTTGCAAAATGAAATTGTAGGTGCATTTCAAGTATTAAACAAACTTGACGGATATTTTACAGACGAAGATGAAGATTTATTAGTAGCAATCGGTTCATCTGCAGGTATTGCATTAGAAAACGCTCAACTGTTCAAAACACAACAAAAAATGTTAGAAGAACAAAAAGTTGTATTTGAAAGTTTTATTGAAACGCTTGCAGCCTCTATCGATGCTCGTGACAAGATTACAGCAGGTCATTCCAGCCGTGTTAGAATGTACTCTTCACTTATTGCTAAAAAAATGGGACTTACAGATAGAGAAGTTGAAATTATTGAAAAAGCTGCAACTCTTCATGATATCGGTAAGATCGGTATTCGTGACTCTGTATTGCAAAAAGAAGGTCGCTTGACTGACGAAGAATATAAACATATTCAATCTCACGTAGTTATTACACACGACATTCTACAAAAAATTCACATGTCTGACGATTTCAAAAAAGTAACTGAAATCGCTTGCTCACACCACGAAAGATTTGACGGTAACGGATATTACCGTTCTCTTCATGGTACTGATATTCCTCTTGGCGGTAGAATTTTAGCAGTATCTGACGTTTTTGATGCTATCACATCAAAAAGACACTATCGTGACAAAATGCCTATCGTTAAGGTTATGGACATATTAAAACAAGATTCTGGAACTCACTTTGACGGAAGCGTTGTTGAAGTATTTATGAGTTTGGCTTGTGATAAAGTTATTCAGGTATTCTTAACAGAAAACCATTTGGAATTAAAACCTGAACACCAAGAATTCTTAGCGCAATACACTATGAATGATTTATATAACACTCTAAAACTTGATCCTGATACGTTGGATAACACTCAACAAAATTTCATAAGTTTATTCAACACATACTATTATGGTCATGAAATTATAAGGGACTTAGACAATGATTAAAAAGTGCTTAATAACACTTGCGTTGTTACTTAGCGCCTCTGCTACCACATGCTTGGCACAGAGTTATAACGGTATAAACATAAATGACAATTTCAACAAACTTTCAATCAATTTGCTTGATCCGACAATGAAAGTTACTCAATTGGCTATTAATTTTAATATTACAGCCTCTCAAGTAGATGCTTTTAATGAATTTTTAAAAGCTACCGACAAATTTAAGGGTAACAATGTTGAAGTTGCATATGAAGATTACAAATTTATTCTGGATAACATTGAAACTAACGACTTTGGATATGTTTTAATGTCAGGCAAATTGGCTGATTACGGTTTCTTCTATCTTTCAGACAGAGCTAATCAAAAGACCTCAGATCCAAATATTTCACGCAATCATGTAGAAAACATTGAAACTTTTTTCTATCCTAAAAACAGATTGCCTTACAAAGAAGAAATCTATTTAGCAGAAGCATATTCAAACATTATGTTTAACGCTCAAAGCAAAGAAGTTATGGAAGAATTACTTCAAAACGAAGAAATTCTAAACAAGTACGATTATGCAAACTATATCTTGGCACTTGCCGCATACAAGTCTAATAATCTTCAAATTGCAAAACAATATATTCAAGTTGCAACTACAAAAAATCCGCAAAATTTAAATTATAAAATTCTTGAAGCAAAAATTCTTGCAAATGGAATGAAACCCCAAGAAGCAATGAAGGTAGTTAAACAACTTAAAAAAGAAAATTTAACTGAATCAGAACTTATCAGAAGAATTGATTCTATTGAACAATACGTTCTTTATAAATGCGCAACAAAAGATAACGTTAAAAATTACCACTTGGGTTACTATTACTATCTAGAAGGCGATTTTAACAAATCAATCAGAACTCTTCAAAATGCAATAACAAAGAAAAAGAAATTTAACGCTCAAGTAAATTCTCTTTTAAGCAACGTATATTTGACAATGCAAGAATATGAAAAAGCACAATCAACTGCACAAAAGACTTTGAAATATAACAAAAAAGATTCTGTTGCTAACTTATCTCTTGGACAGGTAAATTACCTAAACCAAAACTATAAAAAAGCAATGAAAAACTTTAAACTTGCAGCAAAAGATGATGAAAACAAAAACAAAGCAGAAGTTAAAATTGCTCAAACATATCAAAGCTTAGGCAACGAACGCAAATCAAAAGAAATGTTTGAAAGGGTTTTAAAAAATTCTGCTACTGAATACGAAGCATACTATAGCATTGCTTTAATTGAGCCATACAAAGAGTTGACTTACCTTAAAAAAGCTCTTGGCATAAATATTATGTACACAAATGCCTGGTTAGCTCTTGCACGATATGAAATTTCAAGAGATAATTTCTCAATGGCGGAAGACTACTTAGCTATTGCATATTACCTAGACCAAAACAACTATAGATATTTCTATTACCAAGGTCTAATATACAAAAGCCAAGACGATATGCAAACTGCAGCATTATATTTTAGAAAGTGTTTGAAATTGAACCCAAACTGCGTAGAAGCTAAAAAGGAGTTATATCTATAATGAAAAATAATATCTTAATTATTGAAGACCACGAATTAACTCGTTTTGGTTTAAAAACAGCATTTGAGGATGTAGAATTCATTGGCACAATTTATGAAGCTGATTCTGCTGAAAAAGGACTTGAGTTATTTAAAGAAAATGATATTCAGCTTATCATTATGGATTTAGGCTTGCCAAATATGAACGGTATTGATGCAACAAAGAAAATCCGTTCAATTAACAAAGACACAAAAATCGTAATTTTAACATCACACAACGATGAAAAAGAGGTTCTAAACAGTATTAAAGCCGGTGCTAACGCATACTGTTCAAAAGAAATTAATCCGCAAAGGCTTGTCAGCGTTGTACAATCAGTTTTAGATGGAGCTGCATGGTTTGATCCTTCAATTTCCCACATTGTTTTGAAGGCTGCAACAACCCACCAATCGTATGAGGCGACAGCAAATAAAACGGATTATAATTTAACCACACGTGAGGCTCAAATTTTGAAACTTATCACGGAAGGCTACAGCAATACTGACATTGCAAATGAACTTCTTGTAAGCATAAATACAACAAAGGCTCACGTAGCGAGTATATTGCAAAAACTTGAAGTTGATGATAGACTTCAAGCAGCTTTAAAAGCAATTAAAAACAAGATAGTTTAAGGAAAATATTATGGCAGAATTAGCAAGAATCTTAATTGTTGACGATAATCCAAAATATTTAGAAGATGCTTTACCAATGTATGGCTACGAAATTGCCGTTGCAACAGATGGAATCAAAGCATTAAAAATTTTGTCGAAAGAACCTGACAAAATTGACATCGTTCTACTTGACGTAATGATGCCTAATATGAACGGATGGGACACTTTAAAAGCAATTAGAACCTCTGAAAAAACAAAAATGATACCGGTAATTATGATTACTGCTGTAAGTGAAGAACAAAAAATTGTTTCCGGTTTAAAAATTGGTGCTGATGATTACATCGTAAAACCTTTTGTATTACCTAACCTTTTAGCTAGAATTGAAGCTGTTTTAAGACGTTCTAACTGGAATAAAAAAGAAGCAAAAGCAGTTGATATGTCATTCACTTCTGATGAACCGATTGAAGAATTAACTCAAAGAGAAAAAGAAGTTCTTTCTATGGTCGCAAAAGGAGGAAGTAACTCTGAAATTGCCAAAAAACTTTTCTTAAAAGAAGTTACCGTAAAAACTCACCTTAGTACAATTTTCAAAAAGTTAAAAGTAACAAACAGAACTCAGGCGGTACTTTTAGCTATGCAAATGAACATAATATCAGAATAATATAAATAGGAGAACATCAATGGCGAATTATACTAAAGACGAACTAATCGCATTAATTCAAGACAATCCACAAGAATTTAACGAATGGAAAAAAGATCAAGAAGATATAGACTTAAGCGAAGTTGATTTTTCAAACTTGACATTGACAGAAGTTGACTTTACAGATGTAGACTTAAACTCAAGCTCATTTGCTGATTCTCATTTGACAGAAGTGAAATTCCAAAACTGTGATTTAACTTCAGTTGACTTTACTCGTTCTAATCTTGTTGAATGTGATTTTTCAGAAGCTATTATGCCAGGAGCAGATTTCTCATACGCTGCTGTAAATTACTGCAACTTCAATGAAACAGATGTTGCCGGATGTATTTTTGATGAAAGTGATTTATCAAATTCAGACTTCTCTACAGCAAACAACATGAGCGCTTGTCGTTTTGATGATGAAACTGTTTGGCCTGATACAGATATGCTTCCTGAAGATTTCGATTCAACTTACAGCGATGATTTGTCTTCATTGAAAGATGATGACGATTCAACTCCATCAGATTATTAATATGCCACACTTTTTTATAAATTCAAAAAATATATCAAATGGCCTTGTAACTATTGATGATAAAGAAAATTATCAACATATTGCAAGGTCTTTGCGTGCAAAAAATGGCGAAAAACTTAGAGTTATTGATGAAAATAGAATTGAGTATGAATGTATAATTTCTAACATTGATAAAAATACTATTGAAGCAAAAATCGAAAAAAAATATCCTTCAAAAAATGATTTAGATTACAATCTGTTCCTTGCTCAATCACCGGTAAAAAGTGAAGCACAGGGTTTGATAATAGAAAAAGCAACTGAGCTTGGCGTTCGTGGAATTTATCCAATTTACACCGATTATTGCACTTTGGGGAAAAGCATTATTGAAAAGAAAATATCTAAATGGCAAAAAATTATGGCTGAATCTTCAAAACAATGTGAAAGGGCAAGTATACCGGAATGTTTTAATTTGACTGATTTAGACACACTTTTACAAACTAAAAAATTTGACAAAGTTTTAGCTTTTTGTGAACGTAATGAAAGGTTCAACTTAAAAAATTACCTTACAAAAAATCCAATAAAACAAGGTGAAAATATTCTTGCTATAATTGGTCCGGAAGGCGGTTTTTCAGCAAGTGAATTCAAATATTTTGAAGAAAATAACATTGCAATGCTTACACTCGGAAGTTTGATTTTAAAAGCTGAAACAGCGGTAATAGTAGCACTTGGGAATATAGTTTATGAGTTCTCAAATAATAAATAAAATTAAAAACGATAAATTGATAAAACAAATAAAAACTTTTGCCGGCAACACAAAAGTATTGCTTGTCGGTGGCATTATACGTGATTTTTGTCTTGGTAAAGAAAATCACGACAAAGACATTATTGTTGTAAACAAAGATGCCAAAATCTTCGCTCAGAAGCTTGCAAAAGAACTTGATGCAACATACATTCCGCTTGATGAAGAAAATCATATTTATAGACTTGTTTTAAGAGATAAAATTAACTTCATAGACATTACAAACCCTATTGAAAACAATCTACAAAAGGATTTAGAGCGACGAGATTTGCGAATGAATGCCATTGCATATGATTTGCAGGATGAAAAATTTATTGATTTATTTAATGGATTTGATGATTTAAAAAACGAAAAAATAAACATAATTTCAGAACAAAATTTGATTGATGATCCTTTAAGATTGCTTAGAATCTTTCGTTTTCAGGCTGTAACAGGGTTTGATATTGATGAAAAATTGATTGAAATTGTAAAAAAACATAAAAATTTAATAAACAATCCGGCAAAAGAACGCATAAATTATGAATTAATGAAACTTTTCAGCGGTGATTACACGATAAAAGCACTTGAAAACTTGGATAAATCAGAACTTTTATACGAGATTCTACCAATTTTTAACGATGTAAAAAAGGTTCCACCTAATTCGCATCACCATTTACCTCTAATCGGACATTCAATTGAAACAGTTAGACAAATACAAAATTTTTATAAAATATCTAACAAAGAGGTAAAAAATCACTTAGACAAGGTTGATTTTGGAGGATTTTCCCGACTTGCACACCTAAAACTTGCAGGATTTATGCACGACATAGGTAAGTTTTCTTGTTGGACAATTGAAGAAGATACAGGCAGACATCGTTTCATCAAGCACGAACTTGTTGGTGCAGAACTTTGTAAACCAATTCTACGCAACCTGAAATTTTCAAAAAAACAAATTGAATATATTGAATCTATGATTCGATATCATATTTATCCTTCTAATATCATTGTCACAGAAGGACTTTCAGACAAAACAAAAATGCGATATATTCGAAGAATGGGTGACAACGTAATCGACAACATCATTGTAGCAATGTCAGACAGGCTTTCAGCAAGAGGTGAGGCGATTACAGATGAAATTGTTAAAAATAACATAACTGGACTTCAATCTCTATTGAAGTATTATTTAGAAATTAAAGATACCCTAAACCCTTTACCTAAATTACTTTCAGGTGAAGAAGTTATGAAAATAAAAAACATCAAACCTTCAAAAGAACTTGGAAAAATAATTGATGCACTAAAAGAAGCACAATTCAACGGCGATATCACAACAAAGGAACAAGCTGTTGAATTGGTGGAAAAATATTAAAAAAATGGCGGGTTTGCTTTGCAAACC
>URRM01000009.1 GCA_900550295.1 uncultured bacterium | reverse complement strand
CGCAAGCGCCTTAATTTTGGAAAATTTATCCGAGGAATTAGCTTCTTTCAAAGTATCTATCTAATTCCCATTTAGAAACATCAATTCTAAAGTCATCCCATTCTTTGTTTTTAGTATCTGAGAATTCTTTGTATACGTGAGGTCCTAAAGCATCTTTAGCAACTTTTGAAGAGTTCAAAGCTACTAAAGCTTCTGCTAAACTTCCCGGAAGAGAATCGATTTTCTTTTTCTTTCTTTCTTCTGGGGTTAAAGCGTAAATATTAGCTTCTACTTGTTTTGGAGGTTTAATTTCATTTTTAACACCATCTACGCAAGCACCTAAAATAACTGCGAATGCTAAGTATGGATTGCAAGATGGATCAGGTGAACGAAGTTCAACACGAGTTGCGTTACCACGTTTTGCAGGAACTCTTAATAAAGCACTTCTGTTTGCTAATGACCAAGCTAGGTATACAGGAGCTTCATAACCAGGAACCAAACGTTTGTAGCTGTTAACTGTTGGGTTACATACAGCTGTAATACCTTTTACGTGTTTTAACAAACCGCCGATTGAATGCATTGCAACATCAGACAATTGAGTTTCAGTTTTAGCATCATAGAAAGCATTTTTACCATTTTTGAACAATGAAATGTTACAATGCATACCAGAACCGTTAATACCGAAAATAGGTTTAGCCATAAATGTTGCGTGTAAACCGTATTGAGCAGCAATTGATTTAACTGCAACTTTGAATGTTGCAACATTATCAGCAGCTGTTAAAATATCAGCGTATTTGAAATCAATTTCATGTTGACTATCTGCTACTTCGTGGTGTAAAGCTTCAATATCAAAGTCCATAGCTTGTAATGTTAATGCAATTTCTGCACGAATATCTTCACCTAAATCATCCGGTCCGATATCATAATAACCTGCTCTGTCGATTGTTTCTTTTGTTGGGTGATTTTCTTCATCACGTTTAAATAAGAAGAATTCAACTTCAGGTCCGACATTCATTGTGTAACCAAGTTTTTTAGCTTCTGCCATCATTCTTTTTAAGTTACAACGAGGACAGCCTTCAAATGGAGTGCCATCTGCATTGTGAATATCACAAATCAATCTTGCAGTATTAACACCATCAAATTCTCTCCAAGGTAAAACTTTGAATGTATTTTTATCAGGGAAGAATAGCATATCTGATGTTTCAATACTTCTAAAACCTTTAATTGATGAACCATCAAGCATCATTTCATTTTCAAGAGCTTTATCAATATGTTCAGAAGGAATTGTTAAACTTTTAACTTGTCCATTGATATCAACGAATTGAAGTTCAATGAATTTAACATTTTCTTCTTTAATAATTCTTTTGATTTCTGCTTCAGTAATATCTTTTCCGTCTTGAGGAACATGTTTAAATTCTGTTGTCATAAATTCCAAATCTCCATAAATCTATTTGACAAGAAAAGTTTACCATAAATTTTAGGCATCTTTATATAAACTTAATATATGAGGAAAATTTAAAAATCTCATACATTGTAATGATTTATTTTTTTTTAACCACTGCTAATATAACACTATACTCCTTAGAGACGACGATACACATATCCCTAATCAATAGCTATGCACGAAAGTACATGGCTTTTTTTTATGTTTACTCTTCACATTTTTGGAAATTTGTGCAATAATAAAAAGCATGAAGACAATTACTACAGAAGAATTGGTAAATTATAAAATTTTACCGTTTAATTTATACTCAGAGTTTGGAGAAAAGCTTTTAGTTTCCGGTGAAATATTGACTCCGGGTAAGTTGCTTCAATTAAAACATTTGAACGTCATCTACAGAGATGATGCAGAACAGTTGGACATTCTTCCTGAAGAAGAAGTTCCTGAACCGATTGTTATACCGCATGCAGAGAGAGATGAGTTCACCAAAGATGATTTAAACAAGATTTTTGATAATTTTACAGAACAATCAAAATCAAAAGACCGTGTTATTGAAAAATTTGATATGAATCCTAATCAGGTTTTAAAAAGTAACACAATTGTTGATGAAACAAGCATTCTAAACTACAAAGGTCCAATCAACAAAAAAGCGAAGATTGATCCGCAAAATCAAATTAAATTGAAAGCGTTCTATCACGAAACTATTACAGGATTGTACACACGTCCGATGACAGAAACAGCCAACCTTTTCTTCAATATTCGTGACAAACTTTTACAAGATATTATTTTCAGACAAGACAAACTTATATTCTCTTCTCAAGTAAAATTGATTGGCGAATATGAAAAATGTCATGCTCTTAATGTTGCAATACTTTCTGGTTTAATCGCTAAAAAGCTTGAAATGAAGGAAACTGTAATTTCTGACATAGTATTAGCAGCACTTTTACACGATATCGGTAAGACTAAACTTGATCCGAGATTAGTTAGCAAACAAACTTTATCAAATCAAGAACAAAAAGCATTACAAGAGCATACAAGAATCGGCTACAAGATTTTAAAAATTGACATGAGAATGCCTGAAAACATTGCAATCGTAGCATTAGAACACCATGAAAGAAACGATGGTTCAGGATATCCGATGGGTAAATCTGGGGATTTAATTTCTAAAGAAAGCCAAATCATCAGTATTTGTAACCATTTTGATAATTTGTCATTTAACAGAACACCTCACCTTGTAAAAAACAGCAAGGATGCGGTTAGAGCGTTGTTAGAAATGGGTACAAGATGTTTTATGCCGGAAGCTCTTTACACTTTTATTCATATGTTCAGCTATAACGATACAATGAACTTTGAAGACATGATTTTGTAGTAAATTTTATACTTAAATAACTTTAACATTTATTGTTTATAAGCCATGTTTTTCGTACAATATTTATAATTGATGAGGATATTGTATGAGAATTGAAGCAAAAAATTTAGTAAAAATATATGGTGATAGAAGCGTTGTAAATGATGTTTCTTTTGAAGTAAACAAGGGCGAAGTTGTTTGTTTATTAGGTCCAAACGGTGCAGGTAAAACAACTACATTCTATATGGTTGTAGGACTTGTAAAACCTAATAGAGGTCAAGTTCTTTTAGACGGAAAAGATATTTCGTCTTGGCCTATGAATTTACGTTCTAAAGCCGGCATTGGCTACTTACCTCAAGAAGCTTCTATTTTTAGAAAGTTAAGCGTTGATGATAACATCAAACTTGTTCTTGAAATGAACGATAAATTAACCGTAAACGAAAAGAAAAGAAAGTTAGAAGAACTTTTAGACGAATTCGGCGTTACAAGACTTCGTAGCGAATCAGCAATTTCTCTTTCAGGTGGTGAAAGAAGAAGGGTTGAATTGGCACGTGCTCTAGCTGCAAGTCCAGATTTCATTTTACTGGACGAACCATTCACAGGTATTGACCCTATTGCGATTGGTGAAATTAAAGATAATATTAGAAAATTATCAGAAGACAAAGGCTTAGGTGTACTTATTACAGACCACAACCCTAAAGCTACACTATCTATCACAGATAGAGCATACGTAATCTTTGACGGTAAAATTAAAATTAAAGGTAAGAGTGAAGAAGTTGCGGTTGACCCTGTTGCTAAAGAATTCTACTTAGGAAAGGACTTCCAATTATAATGCTAAAAAAGATTCTTGCATTCAGACCAACTATCTATGACAAATATATTTTTAAACAAGTATTAATGGCAACATTAGTTGCAATCCTGTTATTTACAATCGTTTGGATTGCACCTGAGATGTTGTTAAACACCATTAAAGACATACTTGCAGGAAAAACAACTCTTGTAAAAGGTGTTTTGTATTTGATAATGCAATTACCTATGATTTTTGGTAAAGCTTTTCCTGTAGGTTTACTACTTGGAACCTTGTTCACTTTTGATAAATTGAGTAAAGATAGCGAGTTGACAATCTTCCGTGCTATAGGTTTATCTTTTGGACGAATTGTAGCGCCAGTTGTAGTGCTAAGTCTTATGATTACAGCTTTGTGCTTCGTTACAGGTGATATATTAATTCCTTATTCTCAAAACAAGAACTTAGAAATTGAAGGTTATAATCCTGTAATCGAATATATGTATACAAAGAAAGATGAGAAAAACCAACCTCTATTGGCAGTTATTGTTTCTCGTTATCAAGCCGGCAATTTGGGAAACGTTATTGTACTTGACTTTTCAAGAAAAATTTATGATGACTTGCACGGATTGACTCATATCTTAGTATCTCAACATGGTAAAACATACCCTGACCATTGGGAATTGAACGATGTTACAGAATACACAATCTCTAATGACGGTGTATTCATTAAGATTGCTCAAAAAGATAAATATGACATACTTCAAGGTAAAGATGCCGAAAGTGCGTTTATGCTTATGACTTATTCTGTAAAGAAAGAGCGTAGAATCACGAATGCAAACCTTTGGAAGTATGTTAAATTGTTAAAACAAGAAAATCTTGATGAAGATTATCACTATATGTTGAATAAGTATTATCAAAGATTTTTCCACCCATTTGTATGCGTATTGTTAGCAATTATGGGTTGCTTATTAGGGTTCAGTAAGCCTCGTGAACAACGTTTAATCGGCTTTACTATTGCAATTGGATGTATTTTCTTATACTACATCACATTGCCATTCTTTGATTTGTTGGCAGAAAAGAATGTATTGCCACCACTAGTTACAGCGGCAACACCACCAATTGCGTTTTTACTTGCTATTATTGCGTTTTACAAATCTAAAGATTTATAATAAAGGATAAAGGTATGAAAAAGATAGTATTATTAATTTGCTTGTTAATATTTGGCTCTGGCGTAATGGCTTCGCCTATTTCAGTGAAAGAAGATAACGGAATTTATCACATTACATTAAGCGGTAATGCTGTAAAAAAACGTGTAAAATTCATTGCTACAGACACTTTAAAAACAAATAGAGAAGTTCACGAGGAAGCACGCTCAGTATTGACAATTAATACAGGCTTTTTTGATCCTAAAAACGGAAAAACAATTTCATATATAGTGACAGACGGACAAACAGTAGCAGATCCGTTAGCCAATGACGGCTTGATGTTGAACCCGATTTTAAGATTACACATGAAAAAAATCTTAAACCGTTCAGAATTCAGAATAGTAGAGTGCAATAAAAAATTAAGATATGAAATAGTACCTCACAATACGCCTGTAGACTTTATGTGTAGCGTAAAAACATCAGCACAAGGCGGTCCTCAATTGTTACCGGAACTTCGATTAGAAGAAGAATTTTTTATCCTTAAAAATGAAGAAGGAAATATTATCCGTCAATCAGCATCAGTCTTGGATAGAGTGCCTAGAACTATTGTAGGCATTAAGAATAACGAAATGCACATCCTAATTATCACAAATAAAAACCCTAAAAATATCTTTGAGGCAAGAGATTTGTGCAAAAGCTTTGGCTTTGAAAAAGCAATGGCATTTGATGGAGGAAGTTCAACTTCTTTTGACTACAAAAAAATACACGTAACATCAATAGAATCAAATGATACAGGCAGAAGCCTAAAATCCTTTATGATTGTGAAATAGAAATTTGTCAGGCAATACCTTATCTGACCTACTTTTGCAATTTTGCACTAAATGCGGGATAACAGAGCTGTTAAGCAATACAGCTATATTTAATAGCTATAAAACAGACTATTAGAGTCGAATTTCCTTTTAAAGTCTATAAATTGCCGTTATCAGGGCAAAAGAGTAGCACGTGTCCGTAAAAATACGTACGTATTTTTCTGTACGTAAAAAAACAGACATATTATTTTTCAAAAAATGGTATAATATGAATTATAAAAAATGCATAAAAACATTTACACAAATTCGACATTCAATGCACAAAGTTCATCATTTGTTGTTTTATTTTTTACAACAATTTTTGCAAAGTTGTCATCAATTTGTGCTTCGGAAATAACAGTATTACCAAATTTAATTTCTTTTTTAAACACCATATCAAGAGTTTTAATTTTATGAGTATCTTTAAATTCTTTTGGTAAAGTTTCAAATGCCCAAACGACATAGTTTGCATTATTTACGTGTTGATTTACGTCGATATCATCAAATCTGATTTTGAATTCTTCTGTATAATCAACTCTTTCAGGCTCGTGAACCTTTTTGAAGGAGATATCGTCTTCTCGTCTTTCAACTTTATCAAATTGAGAGAAAACAGTTTGAGGTGCAACCATTGATTTATCTTCAAGGTTAACTAATGCCCAATGACTCAAAACTCGTCCAACCATTTCTTTATTTTCGTTATAAAGTTCAAAATCACGATGCGCAAAAAGCTTGTTATATCCTCTTGCTTCTGTTTTAACGAACAAATCTTTGATATCAACGGGATAATTTTCAAATTCCATATGATATTTCAGCAAGAACCATGCCAAATTACGTTCTGTAACTTCATAATAGCCAAAATGACATTTATTGGCTGCATTCGTAGCAACATCTTGTAAGAAGTTGAATAATGCAGAAGGTTTCAATGCTTTTTTATAGTCCATTTCACTATATCTAACTTGATAATCTTGAGTAAAATAGAATGGTGATTGTTCGTTAATCATAATTATCTCCTTGTCATCTAGAGTTTAATACTAAATGTTTATTCAATAATTATATCACAAACCCTACAACGAATTATAGTAATCTTTAATTAATTTACAATCGTCTTCAATATTTGGAGATTCGCAGACAACAACACCTTTTAGATCAAACTTTTTCATTGCTCTAAGCAGGTCTTTATAGTTCATATCAGACTCTTCAAGTGGCAAGTGATTTTTTTCACCCTTTGCAGTATAAGCAATACCTGCTAAGTGAGCGTGAAAGTTATTCATAGCTTTTTCGCCTAAATTTGAGGCAATATTATCTAAAATTCCACAAAATTCGTCATATGTGTTAAATGCCCCGCCACTTCTTGCGTGAATATGAGAAAAATCAACACAAGGTAGTACTTGGTCGAATTCTTTTGACAATTTTATAATTTCGTCTATATCGCCCCATTGAGTTGCTTTTCCTGTTGTTTCAGGTCTAATCCAGATTTTGTTATTTTCTTTTTCTAAAATTTCAATAATTTGAGCTGTTCTATCTGCAACTCGTTTAAACACGACGTCTTTGTCATTACCTAAATAAAATGCTGCGTGGTATGTTATACTATACCCACTGAATTCATTGGCAACCGTTGCCGTATCAATAATTCTTGTAATACTTGCATCAATTTTTTCTTGTTCTCTTGCGTTCAAATTAATAAAAAATGGACCGTGTGCAGTGAAGGTATATTTTTTAGAGGCATCTTTAACTACTTGGCGAGATTTGTCACTCATTCTTACACCTTGCACAAATTCAACCTCTATGCCGTCTAAATTCATTTCATCGAGAATTTCAAGAGCGTTTTCATATCCTCTTTTTTTATCAGTTCTCAATGGCATACCTGCTGTTAAGAATTTTAATTCATCCATTATTTGAATACCTCACCAACTTTTGGCGCAAGAATTTTTATAAAATCTTGTGCATTACCTACAAAAAAGCTTCCAAATTGAATTGCCGTCGGGCTTATAAATCCATTGCCCGTAGCAATATAGAATTTATCTTTTTCGACTTTTGCAATTTCACCGGCTTTATATTTTGAAGAATTACCTTTTACTACTTCTGACATAAATATTTTAATCATATTATCTCTAAACGTTGTAGAGGCAATTAAAAATGGGTTTAAAGCCCTAATAAATCTATCCACTTCAATAGCTGATTTTGAATAATCAATAAATAAGTCGTTATCTTTAATACTTTTACCTTCAATAAACTTACCTTCAGGTTGTTTATATCTTGGTAAATCTCCTTTTTCAAATTGAGCCAAAACTGCAACCAACATTTGCATACCCAAGAAATTAAGACGATTAAACAGAGTTCCCATAGTTTCTAACGGTGCTATTTGAACCGCTTTTTGTACAATAATATCACCTGTATCAAAGCCTTCATCCATAAAATGAAGAGTAACACCTGTTTCTTTTTCGCCATTCATAATTACTGTAGAATAAGGGTTTCCACCTCTATATTTTGGAAGTAACGAAGGGTGAATATTAATAAAACCGGCTTTTGTAGCCTCCAATAATTCTTTTGGAATTTTATAGTTAAAAGACGAAACAACGGCAACATCAACATCTAAAGATTTTATATAATCAATCAACATTGAAGCTTTCAAGTCGTCCCATTCAATAAAATTCATATTTCGGGACAAAGCAAAGCGTTTGAAACTATCATATGTACCATGAGTTTTTTTAGGTCCCATAACACCGACAATATTTACGCCGGCTTGAAGTAAACCGTCAAGGCAAACATATGCCATATCAGGAATACCAATGAATAAAACTCTTTTTGTAAATTGTGGTTGATTAGTAGTAAACATAATTTTTAGCCCAATAATACCCTGCTGCTGCAATCAATACGCATAAAAATAAGCTTAAAATTGTATAAAAAATTGCGATGAAATATTCACCACGTTTAATTATATCAAACACCTCAAAAGCAAACGTACTAAAGGTTGTAAAGCCACCGCATAAGCCTATTGTCATAGCACATTTTACATTTTCAGGAATATCACTTGTTCCGTCAAAATAAGCAACCAACAAACCTAACAAGAAGGAACCTATCAAATTTACGGTTAAAGTTGCAAGAGGCAAGTTGAAATTGAAAAATCGTAAGTAAGCTAAGCTTGTCAAAAAGCGCAGCACTGCGCCAATTCCACCACCAACAAATACAGCTATTGCATTTAAAAACATAAAATAATTATCCTTTTTATAAAAAAGGGCGTTATAAAAAGCGCCCTTTTAAATCTACACTATACCAAAGCTGTATATTTTTCAGCTTGCGTTTTCAAAGATTCTGCTTTTTCAGTTTCTTCCCATGGAACTTCAATATCAGTTCTGCCCATGTGACCGTAAGCAGCTAGTTTTTGATAGAATTTACCGCCATTTTTAGCAGGTAAGTTTCTTAAATCAAATTTGTTAATAATACCAACAGGTCTTAAATCAAAATTGTTATTTACCAATTCAGCTAAATCTTCATCTGAAATTTTACCTGTTCCGAAGGTATCAACCAACACTGAAATTGGTTCCGCAACACCAATAGCGTATGCTAATTCAATTTCACATTTTTCTGCTAAACCTGCTTTAACAATATTTTTTGCAACATATCTTGCAGCATAAGCGGCAGAACGGTCTACTTTTGTCGGATCCTTACCTGAAAAAGCCCCACCACCGTGTCTTGAATAACCGCCGTAGGTGTCTACGATAATTTTTCTACCTGTAACACCGGCATCACCTTGAGGTCCGCCGATTACAAAACGACCTGATGGGTTAACCAAAATAATTGTTTTTTCATCCGGTTTGATTCGTTCATTTTTAAATACATAATCTATAACGTGTTGTTTTATGTCGTTACGAATAATTTCTTGAACTTTTGCATTATCACTAATCGTACCAATTACAGGATCGTGTTGAGTAGAAATTAAAACTGTATGAATTCTTGCAGGTTTACCATCAACATATTCAACTGTAACTTGAGATTTTCCATCCGGTCTTAAGTAATCAACGATACCTTTTTTTCTGACTCTTGATAGTCTATAAGACAATTTGTGAGCCAAACTGATTGGTAACGGCATTAATTCAGGAGTTTCGTTACAAGCATAACCAAACATAATACCTTGGTCACCTGCACCGATATCTTCAGTTTCTGCAGAAGATGTATCTGCGTTATCATTTCTTGTTTCTAAGGCTTTATTTACACCACCTGCAATATCAGTTGATTGTTCATCAATACTTGTTAAAACAGCGCAAGTTTTGTAATCAAAACCGCCTCCGTTTTCACCAACATAACCAATATTTTTGATTGTTTGTCTTACCACTGCAGGAATATCAACATAACAATCTGATGTAATTTCACCACAAACCAAAGCCATACCAGTTGTTACTGTAGTTTCTGCAGCAACTCTTGATTTGTTGTCTTTTGTTAAAAACTCATCTAAGATTGCATCTGAAATTTGGTCGCATATCTTGTCTGGGTGTCCTTCTGTTACTGATTCAGAAGTAAATAGAAAATTTTTTGCTGTCATAGCATTCTCCTTAATTTATATCTGCGCCGGTAAGTTTTTTAATTCCAACCCGGCATACTTACATCTATTATCGTAAATCAAATACCTGCGAAAAGCAAATTATTACGCATTATTTCATTTGTAAATATTTTATTAAGAAGTGATTGTTTTTCTATAAATAGATTATAATAAGGATATGGAAAAATTTGTTCAACTCGATAAAACAAAATTAAATCATATTCCAATTAGCGAATTTGCCGATTTTATCCATCAAAGTTATGAGGGTTCTAAAACAGAATACCTTATAAAATGTATTGAAAAATGGATTTTAGATAACTACAACAAAACTATTCACGCAAATGACCTAATGCCAACTAAAAAGTTAATGTCCGATTTATTAGACATCAGCACTGGTACAGTTCAAAACATCTACAGAAACCTTGAAGACAAGGGTTTGCTTTATTCAAAACAGTGTATTGGTACTATGATTGCAGACATTAACAACAAAAGTGTAAAACTTAGAAAATCAGTTTCAAAAAAGGATTACGCTACTGATTTAATAAAAAAATTTATCATCAAAAATAAATTCAAAACAGGAGAACAATTACCTTCTGCACGTGCAATATCTCAATATATTGGAATTTCTATAAATACAACTCGTGTTGCAATGGAGAATTTGATTATACAAGGAATTATTGAAAAAACTCAAAACAAGGATCAAAATTGGATTTTAAAAACGAACAAAATCAATGTTTCTGCAAATAATTCTAATTCATTAATCTCAAACATTGTTTTAGACATAAAAAAATATATTACTCAAAATTTGAGAATTGGCGACAAAATGCCTACACACGCTCAATTAGCAAAGAATTTAAAGGTTAGCGTTAAAACTATTCATGATAGTTTGGAATACCTGATTAGTGAAGGAATTTTGCTCCCAAAACGAGGTCGTTACGGCACTTGCGTTGTAAACATGCCTGATGACACAAAACTTCAACCTCAAGCGGAAACATCTATTTTTGCAAAATCACAAATTACTGCAAGATACCACTATGAAAGAATTCAAGATTCAATAAAAAATATGATTCTTGAAAAATATTCACTTCACTCAAAACTTCCTTCAATAATGGAAATGTCAAATCTTATGGATGTGAGTCCGAACACAATCAGAAAAGCATTTGCAAACCTTGCGGAAGAAGGCTATTTGACCTTCACCAGAGGTCGTTATGGCGGAACATTCGTTAAGGCAATGCCTAAATCACCTGTAAATCAACCGTTCGAGTGGGTTGCAGTAAACCCTAAGTATGCGACATATTCTGACAATTAAGATTTTTTGTTATATTTTTTAAATAAGTCAGGACGTCGTTCTTTAGTGCGTTCAAGCATTTTTTGATGTCTGAACTCATTAATTTCTTTATGATTTCCGTTCAACAAGACCTCCGGAACACTCAAGCCTCTAAATTCTCTTGGTTTTGTATATTGCGGATATTCAAGCAACCCCTCTTCAAAACTATCACAATCGGCAGATTCAATCTTACCCAAAACACCTTCTAACTTTCTGCTTACACAGTCAATCACGCAAAGCGCAGGTAATTCTCCACCGGTCAAAACGAAATCACCAATTGAAATTTCTCTCGGTTTAATTATTTCTCGAATTCTCTCATCATAACCTTCGTAATGCCCGCAAAGGATTACAACTTGATTAAACAGAGCCAATTCCTTTGCAACCCCATTATCAAAAGGTTGTCCTTGTGGTGACATCATTATTGTGCAAGAATTTTCAAGTTTTTTCACACTTTCATAAGCATCAACATAAGGTTGAGCCATTAAAACCATTCCTGCACCACCACCGTACGGTGTGTCATCAACTTTTTTGTGTTTATCAAGGGTAAAATCTCTCGGATTTACTGTATTCACCGAAATTACATTCGCCGAAGTTGCACGTTTTAAAATACTGCAATTACAGTAAGACTCTATCATTTCAGGAAACAAAGTTAACACATCAAATTGCATTACTCAATCAACCCCTGAATTTCGTTTATATAAACTTTTTTGTTATCCAAATCAACTTCCGGAACCAATTCATCAACGAAAGGTATTAATGAAATCTTCTTTGACAAGCCTCTAACAGACAACAAATCGTTTGCGCCGTTGTTTGAAACACCTACAACAACACCGACTTTTTTGTCTTTTGAATAAACATCCAAGCCCACTAAATCATCTATTAAGTATTCGCCGTCATCAAGAGCTTCCTCAAAATCCTCTTGTGGCACATATAATAAGCAATTTTTATAAACCAAAATATCGTTTATTGAATTTATGCCTTCAAACTTTAAAATTGCAAACTTGTTGTTGAATTTAACTGATTTAACTTTAACCTTTTTGTATTCGTTTTCAAAATAAATGAAAACATGCGAAAGAGTTTTCAAAAAATCAGCTTGATTCTTTGAATATCCTACCTTTGCTTCACCTTGAACGCCGTGAAAGTTTAATATTTTACCTATTGAAATATACTTACTATTCTGCATCTTCAACTTTTTTAGGCTTTCTACCACGAGTTTTCTTTTCCGGTTTTTCTTCTTCAGCTGAATCTTCTTCTACTTCAGCTATTTTCTTTGCTCTGGTAGTTTTTTTAGGCTTTTCTTCTACTTCAGTTTCAGTTTCAACTTCTTCAGCTTTTGCTTTTTTAGCACGAGTCTTTTTAGGTTTTTCTTCTGCAACTTCAGCATCTTTCTTTTGATTTTTGAATTCTTCCGGAGCATCTTCTCTATCAGGATTCCATCTATCCAAGCCCATTTGAGCTCTGATTAAACCAATACCGACATGAACACGCCATTCGTCCATCTTTAATTGAACCGCAATAATTTTGTGGCATCCGATTGGAGGTAACGGCAACAATGGTTCGTAAAGACTTCTGATTGCCATTAATTGATCTGGAGAAATTGCCAACTTACGTTTTGGAAATGGCAATTTAGGTAACATCATTTTTTGACGGACTAAATTGATACCAAAGAAAACTTTTCTTGGCTCTAAACCGATTTTTTCTCCGATTACTTCGTGTGCATCAGGGTTTGGCAATGGTAACATTGCTTTGTACAATGCTTCAATTTGTTCTAATTGCTCCTTATTAATTAAAAGTTGTTTTTGTGGTTTTTGAGGTCTTGCGCCACCCATTGGTCTGCGTTGTTGGAAGCCACCTTGAGGACGTCTTTGTTGGAAACCACCGCCTTGTGGTCTACGTTGTTGGTAGCCACCTTGGCTTCTTTGTTGATAACCGCCTTGATTTCTGTCGTATCCGCCTCTTTGTTGATATCCGCCTTGATTACGGTCATAGCCACCCCTTTGTTGGTAGCCGCCTTGGTTTCTATCGTATCCGCCACGTTGTTGGTAACCGCCTTGGTTACGGTCATAACCACCTCTTTGTTGGTAACCGCCTTGGTTTCTATCGTATCCGCCACGTTGTTGATAACCGCCTCTTGGTTGGTAACCACCTTGGTTACGGTCATAATTTCTTTGAGGTCTGTCATATCCGCCTGCTGAGTAGCCACCCGCAGAATATCCACCGGCAGAATATCCGCCTGCCGAGTAACTTCCGGAAGAGTATGAACCGTTTTCTGAACTATAATTTTGTTGCTCTTGATTATTTTGATTATCTTGTTGCTCTTGATGTTGATGTTCTTGGTGTTGATCAGAGTCACCACCTGATGGCATCATATTTTTATCAGGGTACAAACAGTTTGGACAAATAACCCTTTTCGGATTCTTTGTTTCAAATTCTACACCACACTTAATACATTTGTTTACATACATATGAACATGCCTCTTTATTGGGTTTCTTTAATTCTTTTAATTCCTAATCCTAACAATCATAACGGACTAATTTAGAATATAAACTACTTTCTAATTTCTAATCTTTAGCTACATTATACCAAAAAGATTTTTATTTTTCCAGCATGAATGTAACCGGCCCGTCATTTAGCAAAGAAATTTCCATCATCGCTCCGAATTTTCCTGTACCCACATTGACATTCAGCCCTTTTACTAACGTAACAAATTCTTCATATAATTTGTTAGCTAATTCAGGTTTTTCGGATTTGTCAAAACTTGGACGAGTACCTTTTTTGCAATCGCCACATAATGTGAATTGTGAAACTATCAGCATTTCACCGTTTATGTCGATAAGTGATTTATTCATTTTTTCATTTTCATCTTCAAAAATGCGCAAATTTACAACTTTTTTTGCCATCCATTCAACTTGTTCTATTGTATCACCTTTTTCTATCCCAACCAGTGCTAAAATTCCTGCATTTATAGATGAATAAAGTTTTCCGTCTATTGTACAAGATGCGTTTTTAACCCTTTGAATCAAGCATTTCATTTAATTCTTCCACTTTCTTTTCAAGTATTTTTATCAATAAATTATATTCTTTTAAATTTTCTGTAAAATATTTTTTCAAGTCATTAAACAACAAAACTATTGATTTTGGATCAACAAGTTTGTTTGTTCTCAAATTATACGAAATTTTTGAGCTTGAGGCTTTATGTTCGTAGTTATAAATTAAGGTTTTTCCTGAATAACTTTCAGGCATATCAATATACAAAATCATAAGTTGTTTAAAATAAGCGCCAGCTTGAGAATTCAACTCATTATTATTTTTTGCAAACTCTTTTTCAAAACTTACAATCAATCTTGAGGCTTTTTCCATCAAGGTTTGAACCTCTTTTAATATCTGAACCTCTTGTTTTATAGAGTTTTGTATTTTTGAAACATCATAAGAAAACTGTTTATCTAATTGAACTTTTTCAACATGTTTTGAGTCTTTCAACAATTCCTCAAGTGGAATATCTTTAAATCCGTTAATTTTTGCACCTTCCATTGAAGTATTATAAAGATTTAATCTGTTGCCGTAAATTTGCGCAAAGTCTTCAAATTGAGAAATAAATGTTGCATAATCTACCGTTGTTGGCAATTTATTACCTTTAATACCTTCAACATAGTTCAATTTTGAATTTATGTCTGTAAGATATCGTTCAAGTCTTTTATTTCTTTCTTCTTCTGACAAATTTGTTTTGCCATATAGTGCTTCCTTTAGATTTTCTTCTTGACCTTTTTCAACAACCACCTCAACTTTTCCTGTAGAAGGATTTTCTTGATAAACAAGAGCTCTGTTTGTACCGTTTGAGTAACATTTTCCTCCACAAAAGGCTAAATCTTGTCCGACAAGAATTATGTCTTTACAACCCAAAAACATTGCAGAATAAAGCGCTGTATAAGAAACCGTTCCGCTTGATATATATTGAGAATTATCCATATTTGCGTAATTTGCCCAAACATTGTTGGCAATTGAGGTGCAAGACGGATAAGAGAACTTACGCTTAAAATTAACTTTGTGCATTGCAGGATGAGTCAAAGGTTCCAGAATTAAATAAGAATCTTTTGTATCAACTCCATTTAATTGCGGAGTTGAATCACACTGTTCAATACTTACTATAAAATCAGGATTAATACCGTTTTTAGTCAAAGTTTTCAGTGCTTGTAAAACAGCAATAATTAAAACATTGTCTTTATATTTTTTTAGAGTTTCAACATTTTTATCTAAACTTGGACCGGCTGATACAACAACTGCAGTTTTATCCTTATAAGTATTTCTAAATTCCAGTAATGGCGGTTCTTTTATAATTTGCGGAATGTTTTCACATACAATTTTTACTGCCGGACGAAGTTTTGTTTTAAAATAATTTTCATTTAAAATTGCCTGTCCCATTACTTGATTTACTTTTTCAGCAAACATTTTTAATTCAGGGTTAAAAATTTTATTATAAGAAGGCAAGAAGGAAATTGTGGTTGAAGAGTTTTCTATTCTTAAATTTTGATAAGCTGATATCAACTTATTGAAATTATTAAATACAAAAACATTTTGTTTTGACAGTTCGTTAGATAAATCCGCAACTTCTAATGTACTCGCTAAAATTTCAAGACTGGGTTCGTAAACAAGCACAATACCTTTTGATTTTAGAGCAAACTGTTGAAACAAATACCCCAATCCAAATCCGAAAACAATGTGCATCATAACCGGAGTATTTTCAACTTTTGAAAAAACAATTTTTGCTTCTAATTCAGCTCCGACCAAATCATGCAAAGGTATGCCATTATAATTCAAATTTGCCTCTTGTAGCGCAGTATTAGAAAATTGAATATCTTGAGTCAGATGTTCAATTTTCATAATTTTATCTCTTAATTCAGGATTATATCTGGCAATTTGCTTTAAATTTGCATCTAAAATCGGATTATTTTTCAACTACTTTTCCTCTTAACTGTCCGCAAGCTGCGTCAATATCAGCGCCTCTTTCAAGTCTGACAGTAACTTTTTTGCCTGAATGTTCCAAAATATATTTAAACTTCATAATTTCGTTATTTGAAGGTTTTTTATAATCGTTTTCAACTACAGGATTGTACGGAATCAAGTTGATATTACATTTTACGTCTTTTAATAATTCAACTAAATTTTTAGCGCATTCCAAAGTATCAGTTAAGTCTTTTATCAGCAAATATTCAATCGTGATACGACGTCCTGCAATTTCAAAATATTTATTCAATGCCTTTTTAACTTCTTCAATCGGATATTTTTTGTTAATCGGCATTATCTTATTTCTGATTTCATTTGTTGGGGCATGAAGTGACCAAGCAAGTGTTGATTGATTATTAGCCTTTGCAAAATCTGCTATTTTGGTTGCTATACCGCTTGTTGATACAGTAATTCTTCTTGCTCCGATTTGGAAAGAAGTGTTTAAAAGTTCTATTGCTTTATTTACGTTATCTAAGTTCAACAAAGGCTCACCTTGTCCCATAAATACAACATTTGTAACCTTCAAGCCTGTATCTCTTTGAATTGTCAAAACTTGTTCAATAATTTCTTTATAAGTTAAGTTTCTTATAAAACCTCTTTTACCGGTTGCACAGAAAGAGCAATTTACGGCACATCCAACTTGAGAACTTACACAAGCTGTTAAATTTGCACGGTTGTCAAATCTCATAAGAACTGTTTCTACACATTCGCCGTCAGGATACTCAACAAGATATTTGATTGTACCGTCAGAACTTACTTGTTTACGCTTAACTTTAGTTTCAGTAACAGTTGCAATTTCTTCCAATTGTTCTCTGAATTTTAGTGACAAATCCGTCATTTGAGAAATATCAGAAACAGATTTTACGTAAATCCAGTTATGAATTTGTTTAGCTCTAAATTTTGAAGCTTTTAATTCGTCAGTTATTTTTTCGATTTCATCCGGTCTTAAACCGGCTAGAACAGTTTTTCCCATTTTCTACACCAATAATTGTAATAATCTTTCAGTATCTTTATCCCCTCGACCGGAAATATTCACAACAATCAAATCATCTTTGCTTGTTGTCGGCATTAATTTTTCCAAGTATGCAACTGCGTGAGAACTTTCAATAGCAGGAATAATACCTTCTAATTTAGAAAGTCTTGCAAATGCTTGAACCGCTTCATTATCCGTAATCGGTTCATATTTCACTCTGCCTGATTCAAATAAATAACAATGTTCAGGACCGCATCCGGGGTAATCTAACCCTGCAGAGATAGAATATGATTCTTTTACATTATCATTTTCATCAACCAAAACATATTGTTTAAAGCCGTTGAATAATTTTATTTTACCAGTATTTAAACTTGCTGCGGTTTTCTTTGAATGAACTCCTTCACCTGCAGCTTCTAAGCCGATTAAGTTTACATTTTTATCATCTAAAAATGCATAAAAAGTTCCGATAGCATTACTTCCGCCACCAATACAAGCAAGCACATAATTTGGTAATCTATTTTCTTTTTTCAGAATTTGTTCTTTTATTTCTGAACCGATAATTGATTGAAAAAATCTTACCATTTTCGGATATGGATGAGGTCCTACTGCTGAACCTAAGATATAAAATACATCTCGGTGTCTTTCCCAATAATTGCTTGCTGCTTCACAAGCATCTGCCAAAGTTTTTGAGCCGGTATCAACACTATGAACTTTAGCACCCAAAAGTTTCATACGTTCAACATTCAAATGTTGTCGGTTAATATCGATTTCACCCATAAAGATTTCACATTCCAAGCCCAACAACGCTGCAACAGTCGCTGTAGCTACACCGTGTTGACCTGCGCCTGTTTCTGCAATAACTCTTTTTGCACCCATTCTTTTTGCCAAAAGAGCTTGCCCTAAAACGTTATTAATTTTGTGGGCGCCTGTATGATTTAAGTCCTCACGTTTCAAGTAAATCTTACCTTTGCCGTAGTGTTCTGTTAACCTTTTTGCAAAATACAACGGAGTCGGACGTCCAGAATAATCTGTCAACAAGTCATACAGTTCTTTTATAAATTTTTCGTCATTAATCGCTTTTTCAAATTCATCGTTCAATTTTGCCAATATCGGTTTAAAGTCTTCACCTACGTAAGCACCGCCAAATTGCCCAAAGTAACCGTTTTCATCAGGCATGTTATATTCCGGTAATGATTTTATAAACATCTTTATTTATTCTCCTTTTGATACTCTTTTAAAAAATGTTGTCGAATTTCTGTCATAGCTCTTATTGTCAAAACTATTGTTTGAATATTTTCATGCCAGCCAATAAAAGCACAAGTTGGATGAAGCATTTGAATCGGATTGTCAGGGTAATCTCTGCAAATATTTGGTCTGTTCTCATAACAAGAGCATTTATTATCTGCTGTAACCTTGTCGCAGTGGTAATAATAAACTTTTTCGCCTGACTCTTTTATCAAATCAACATAAAGTTTAAATTCTTTTTCTGCATCCTCTTTATGTTCATATGGTTTAAAAGTTGCGATGAATTCTTTGGCATAACCGTCACCTCTTGAAGCTTTATCAAGCAATTCTACAGGTGAAAATTCACTTATTGCCAGTCTGCAACATGCACCGCACATTGCACATTTATAATTTTTTCTGCGCTCCAGTATCAAATTTCTTTGGAATTGAATATGTTTCTCAACTTCTACTTCCAAATAATTCTTTACTTCCTCCGGTTTCAAAGCACTAATTTCTCCTTGCATAGCGCTTAAAACCGATACAAAAATTTCCCTATATTTTTTCACTAGCTGTTCGTAGTGCTCTTTTAAATTTTCCATAGACACATAGTATCACAAATTAGCGAACTTACCAATGTAAATTTTTACACGGATAAATAATACTTACCTAAAACGAAAGGAGAAATTATGACAGAAAAATTACAATTATATCGCTGTAATATTTGCAACAACCTTGTTGAAGTTCTTATCGAAGGTAAAGGCGAACTTGTTTGTTGCGGTCAACCAATGGAATTAATCAAGGAACATGAAAGTGACGTCAAAGAACTTAATGACAAACACGTTCCTGTTATTGAAAAAACAATCGAAGGATTTAATGTTCGTGTTGGAGCAATAAAACACCCTATGACGGATGAACATCATATTATTTTTATCCAAGCAATTGCTAAGGATAAAAAATATATTAAAACCAAATACTTAACACCAAACGAAGACGAGGCCGAACTAAATTTAAAATGCAACTGCTCAGATCTATGGGCAAGAGCCTTATGTAACATTCACGGATTATTTAAAGGAGAATACGATGCTTAGTGAAAGACTTAACAACGAACTTAATGCACAAATTAACAGGGAATTTTATTCAGGGTATTTATATCTGTCTATGGCTAATTATTTCCACGAAAACAATCTTAACGGTTTTGAACATTGGTGTAAAAAACAGGCTGAAGAAGAAGTTGGACACGGAATGGCAATTCTTGAATTTATGGCAAAATTAAATTCTAAAATAAAACTTCTTGAAATTAATGAACCGGAAGCTGTTTTTTCAACTCCAATTGACACGATTAAAGAAATGCTTAATCACGAAAAGCACCTCACAGGCTGTCTTCACACCATTGCTGTTACAGCAAAAGACGAAAATGCATTTACAACATGTCACTTCCTGGAACACATGCTTGAAGAGCAAATCGAAGAGGAAGAAACAGCTTATGATATCTACTCTAAGCTTAAAATGTTTAATGAGTGCAAAAGCGCTTTATACAACCTTGACAAAGAACTTCATACAAGAGTATAAGTTTTTCATCAAAATAAAAAGGGCTCTTTTTCAAGAGTCCTTTTTTGTTTATATTCTATCAAATTATTTCTTAAAGATACCTTTGCCTAATAAGAATGCTCCGATTGCTACCGCACCGCCTAATAAGCCACCTACTACATTACCTGCGATTCTTGCACCTTTTGATTTCTTTGTTTGTGCTGAACCTTCGATATTTGCTATGTTTTCATCTGCTGTTGTGTTGTTGCCAAAGCCAAATGATAATACTTGTTTCAAACCTGACATAAATGAACTTGATGAGTTATTTCTGATATCATCTGTTATATATGAACCTGTTTGTTGGGCATATAATCTTTCTGCATATGCTTTGATTTGTGCTTGTTTATCTTCTGCACTTGTGCCTGATGGTATTTGTGAGCCGTATGCTGTTTCTACCGCTGCTAATAATTTATTATATTCTGTTTTTACGTTATCTTGATTGTCTGCCTTGATTTGACCGTTCAAAATTTGAATTTGACGTTGAATATTTTCATTTTGTGATGCCATTTTAAATTGGGCATTGTTTTGGTTTTGGTACATTTGTACTTGTCTATTAATTCCAAAATTATCCCATTGTTGCATATTTTGCATTTGAGCTTGTTGGAATTGAGGATTTACCATTCCAAAGGTACCTAAGCCATATCCTGCACCATAGCCAGAGTATGCATTCATTAAAGGCATATCCATTAAGTTCATATTGTTATATGGATTTACCATTCCGAAATTTACTGTCATAACCTTTGAAACCTCCAATAACTTGCGTTATTAAATTTAAAACCTTAAACCTTACATATATATAAAGTATTTCGAAATTCAATAATTGCCATGTTTTCAGACATTTGTAAAGTTCTGTTAACAAAATAAAAAGAACCCTCGTTCAAATCGCCACAAACGAGGGTATTAATCAGTAAAAGAGACATCAATAACACTATTACACATGTTTTTATTTATTTCCAACAATAGACGGAATCTTTTATTTAATTTATAATCTTGTTATGAAAAAGTTATTTATATTAATTGCAATTTTATTTATAGGCACAACTTCATTTGCCGAAGAAATGACAAAATCTCAACAGGCTGTAGCACTTTATAACGACAACAACCTTGTTAACGCAGCAAAGGTACTTATTAGTATTCCCGAAGCAGATAAAACAGCACAAGACTGGCTTTTGATGGGTAACATTTTACAAGACGAAGACAAAATGTCAGAAGCAGTGTTTATGTTTAAACGTGCCATTTTAGTAGATAAAAACTTTTATAAACCCTATTATAACTTAGCAAACATCTATCTTGACGAAGAACGTGTCATTATGGCTCTTGATAACTACAAAATAGTTGTAAAATTAAAACCGGATTTTGCGTATGGTTATTACAACATGGGCTGTGCATACCTTCGTTTGGGCAATTACAAAAAAGCCCGAAGAGCCTTTGTAAAAGCAATTTCCGTAGCCAGTGAAAATCCTGATAAAAAAGAAATTAGCCCTGATTTTTATTACAATTTAGCCTTTTGCTACAACAAGCTAAACAACCCTAAAAAAGCAAAAGAAGCTATTGCTATTTATGATAAATTAATTGAAAACAAGTAATTCGTAAACAAAATTTACTTGCTATGACTCAATTAAGATATATTATATATGTATGGGTAAATTATTAAGCTTGATAATGAAAATATTTTTCATTTTACTTGCAATATTCTTAATTTATTGCTTAACTATCGGCAGAGATTTTGGGATGAAGCAGGTAAATAAAGTTATGGGTATGTATTATGTGCATATTGGTGATGAAGCATACCGAAAAAACGACATGCAAGAAGCTGTTGATGCATACCAAAACGGTTTAAAATTATTCCCAGAACACTATGAAGCATGGTTAAACCTTGGCAACATTTATGTTGCGTATGAAGATTATTATTCAGCTGCACAAGCTTACCAAAACGCAATTTTGGCAAAAGAAAATTATACTCTTGCAAGAATGAATCTTGGCATAATTTCTGCAGAAAAATTGGGTGACTTTGATTCGGCAATTGCAGAATATCAATCCATAATAGATTCAAAAAGATTTTTGTTATCAATACCATTCGTATTCAACAACAAAAAGAGCGAAACCGATAACAAAGCCATAGCCTATTACAATATGGGCAGAGCTTATTCTCAAAAAGCGTTCTATCTTCCTCAAAACAAGAAAAAAGAGAAAAAAGAATTTCTAGGACAAGCTGTAGTTGCATACGAAAAAGCACACCAAATAACAAAAAATGATTATGATATAAATTATAATTTAGCCCTAACTTATCACTTATTGGGGGATTACAGAAAAGCCGGACAATATTATTGTAAGGCTATTGAGTCTTCTCCTATGCATTACGAAGCTCATTACAATCTTGGTTTAATGCTAAAACATCTAAATCAACCAAAATACGCAATTGATGAGTTAGAAAAGGCTGCAGTTCTTTCAAGCGGAAGATATTCTTCTCACTCTAAATATATCTTTGATGTACTAAGCGAAGTTACACTTCAAATGCAACAAAAAGGAGAAGATAAATCAATTAAAGATAAAATTAAATTAAATGAACCTGAAGAACAAGAGCAACCTCTTATTCTTGTAAATGGTAAAGTCACCTCAACAGAGGAGGCAGAAGTTGCAATTCTTGAAAATTTCAGAAAATGTAAATCTAAAGAATTGTTCGAAGTAAACTAGTGGTAAAAACGGGTACACGCATTGAAAACTATCGCATATACTTGTAGTTATGAATTAAATGAAAAAACAGCAACAGAAGAAGTTTCAAAACAAGTTGCTGACATTAAAAATTTCTGTAAAGTTCACGAAATCGAACTAAGTGATACTTATACAGAAACAAGCACTCGTGATGATTTCAAGCCTGTTCTACTCAACATTATGAGCAACTGTTTTGGAAACACTGACCGATTAATTATCGCTAATTATGATGTTATAAGCAGAAACAAAGATTTTCTTGATTGGATTAAAGATGAATTCAACAGAATGAAGATTGAAATTGTAAGCCTTGAAAAAGCTTCAAAACCACAAGAATTATTTTCAGACAAAAAATTGTCATATATGACAGAAAAAATTAAAAACATTCCGTCTTTACCCGAAATTATCACAAAGTCTATTGAAATTATGCAAGACAAAAATGCTTCTGTTGCAGATTTATCAAAAATAATCTCAAACGATATCGGGCTTACGGCAAGAGTTTTAAAACTTGTTAATTCGTCTTATTACGGTTTTCCAAAGCAAATTTCAACAATACATCAAGCAATTATAATTTTAGGATTTACGACTGTAAAAGGTGTGATTTTATCAGCAAGTATATTCAAAATGTTTACACCAAAAGGCAATCAAACCTTTGATTACAAAAACTTTTGGAAACATTCACTGTTAACTGCTACTGCGGCAAGAATGATTTCAAAGAAAACAACATTAAATACTCAAGAAGATATTTTTTCGGCAGCATTTTTGCACGATATAGGTAAAATTATTTTTGCGCAATACGACTGGGAGAACTATTCTAATGTATGCAAGTACGAATATGAAACAGATAATGAACTTTTGCAAAAAGAAGAGCAAGAATGTGGTTTAAATCACTGTGAAATCGCAAATATGGTCGCTTATTCGTGGAATTTGCCCGAAATTTTCTGCGACATCATAACTTATCACCATAACCCGAACGCAAGCGAAAAATATAAAAAAGAATGCTTTGTAATTTATGTTGCAAATGTAATTGTTTCAGCAATAATGAGTAACAAAAACTTAAATATTGATAACATTCCTTTAGATATACTTGAAAATTTAAATATTTCGGGCGACAATATAATTGAAATTCATGAAGAATTGGTTAACATCGCTAAGGATATAAACGATATCAACAGCTTTTTTGAATAGTTTGAAAGGGATAGGAAATGAGCGAATCTTTTGAAACAGAAAGTAGCAACTCAAAAGAATTAAACTTTTTATCAAATGTGTCTATTGGTTTAACACAACACTCTGATCCTGCCGATATTATTGAATCATTGTCTGAATCTTTCAGAGGGATGATTAACCTTGAAAACTTAAACATTTATATTTATGATGAAAATACTCAAACTCTTCGTGATTACGCAAAAAGTTGGATTGTAATTGACGAAATTCACGACAAAGAGTATACAGAAAAACTTTATAAAGTTGTTAAAACTTCAAAATATGATGACTTTTTGATTAACGACAACAGCATCAACATCAAAGATTTCTGGAATATCAACAAATATATCAGCGCTCGTAGAAATACAATTTTATTCCCATTGATGAAAGGTGAAACTCCTTACGGGTTAATTGAACTTATAATCAACTTGGCAATTTCTGACGTATTAACTATCGACTTCTTTAAAGCGCTAATTATTTCAGCTTACCAAATATCTTTAAAAATTCAAAACAAAGTTTTAGCCGATAAGATGCAAGCCAACATTGACTTCCACGAATCAATGAAGAACATTGCAAAAATTATTGAAACTCAATATGACTTGAACTATATCATTCCACTTATTGGTGAAATGATAGATAAATTTATATCTGACCATTTAATTTACATCTTCTTGAAACAAAATGGCGAATTCAAATTAGTATGGCCTTTAGCTTGCCGTGATACTAAGATTTTGGAAATGGTTAACAACATGTCTGCTGACACATCTTACACACTAACAGAAGATAACAAGATTGGTATATTCCCTCTTGTTGCCGCAGATTCTTCAATTTTAGGCGGTATCGTTGCTCATAGCCATGTTGATAAATTATCTCAAAGAGAAATTGATTACTTGGATCAATTAACAAAACAATCTTCAATCACAATTCAACGTGCAAATATGTATGCAGAAGTATTACAACACGCAACATTAGATGCTTTAACAGGTTTGAATAACCGTCGTCAATTTGAAGTCAGATTAAAACAAGCCGTTGCATCTGCAAAACGTCAAGGATATCCGCTTTGCGCAATCATGTTAGATATCGACTTCTTCAAAAAGGTTAACGATAACTACGGCCACGCCGTTGGTGATGAAGTATTGAAAAACGTTGCAGAAATCATAAAAACTCAAGTTCGTGAATCTGATATCCCGTCTAGATACGGTGGTGAAGAATTTGCTATCCTTTTACCTTACACAAAACTTGAAGAAGCAGGTAGTGTCGCTCAACGTTTGAGAGCCGCTGTTGAAGCTAAACACGTTGATTTATCACACGTAAAAGATGCTAAAATTAGCGAAATTCAAGTTACAATCAGTGTTGGCGTATACCAATTCAAAGAAGGTGACGAAGCTCAACAATTATATACTAAAGCCGATAAAGCCTTATACTTTGCAAAAGAACACGGTAGAAACAAGGTTATTATCAATAGAGGCTAGTATGGAAACTTTTGAAGTAGTTTGTAAATCGCTTAATGATACAGAAACTCTGGCAACAAATTTTGCAAAATTTGTTGAAGACGGTTGCTTTGTTAACCTATTCGGAGAAATTGGCGCCGGTAAAACAGCTTTTGTTAAACTTGTTGCAGATAAATTAGACGTAAAAGAACACGTTACAAGCCCAAGTTTCGTAATCTTAAACGAATATCACAGCGGTAAGTTACCTATCTACCACTTTGATTTATATCGTTTGGAAAACGTTGGCGTAAAAACAATTTGCGATGAACTTAGAGAATATTCAGAAGGAAAAATTTTAACTTTCGTTGAATGGGCTGAATTTTCACAAAATGAAATTCCTTTCAACAGACTTGAAATAAACGTAACTTATGAAGACGACGATAGCCGTAAATATTCATTTACAGCTTATGGAGAAAAAGAATCAAAAATTCTTGAGGAATTACAAAAATGCTATTAACTTTTGATACAAGTTTAGATAAAACATACATTGGTTTAGCGGATGGCTACAAACTTTTAGGCACAAAAGTTTTGGAAAACCAAGGCTCAACATACCATTCAACTTATTTAATGCCTTCTATTACAGAAATTTTAAAAGAAAATAATTTAACACCACAAGACATTACAGCCATTGCAACAAATGTCGGCCCCGGAAGTTTTACAGGAATTAGAGCCTGCACTACCGTTGCGAGAGTTATGGCTCAACAATTGGATTGCAAAGTTCTTGGCGTGTCTTCTTTAGAAATTCTATCACGAGTAAAAAGAACGGGTAAAAAACCTTTAGTTCTACTTGATGCAAGAAAAAATATGACATACGTTTGGGACGAAGAAGTTTTAGGCGCCATTGCTATTGATGATGTGAAAGAAATGGTTAAAGCTGATGAATACTCTGTAATTTGTGATGATAGCATGTATAAAATTTTCTCAGAAATTACAGATGATATAACTTCTTACACAACTTTGAACGCAAACCTTGCAGAAATATTAATCAGAATTGTTCTTGAAAGACAAAATGAATTAACTACAGATTGGCGTATGCTTACACCGTTATACATTCAGCCACCACCTGTATTTGGCAAATAATTCCACCAGTCAATGTATTCTAATAATGGGACTAATCAAGTAAGATAGACTCATTATGAACAGAGATATATGCGAAAATTGGACTCAATGGCTTTTGGAAACTCGTTTTTCATTTTTAACGCCCGAATTAAAACAACAAACGATGAATTGGTTATCACTTGTACGTGATAATGTACTTTTGAGAGCAAATATTAAACCCAATCAAACGATTATAGATATTGGTACAGGGACAGGATTATTAGCGTTCAAAGCATTGGAACAACTTAACGGAACTGGCAAAATAATTTTTTCTGACAAATTTAAAGATTGTCTTGATAGTTGCGAAAATTTTTTGAAAGAACAAGGCATCACTCAAGGTTATGAAATGCTACAATGTCCGGCTGAAAAGATTCCGCTTCCTGACAATTCTGTTGATACAGCAATGATGCGCTCCGTTTTAGTTCATATTGTTGACAAACAACCTGCAATTAATGAAATTTACAGAATTCTAAAAAAAGGCGGTCATTTCTGCTGTTTTGAGCCAATTATTCGTTCTAATACAAGATATTGGGAATTAACAGAACCTAGCGAAATCAGAAATTACGAAGAATTTAAAAAGGCTGAAAATGATTTCATGACAAAAGCTGACGATTCCTTGTGCAATTTTGATGAAAACACTTTAGCACAAAACTTTGAAAAAGCCGGTTTTTCTGACGGAACTGTTGATGCGGATATTATTCCGTCAACATATGTTGCTAATTCAAAAATGGTAGAACAGTGGTTTGTAGCTCCACCGGCACCTGATAAACCGTCTATTAAGGAAAGATTTTTAAATTATTTTGATGAATTAACAGTTAATGATTACATTGAAGATATGAAAAAAGCTTTGGATGGCAAAGAAATTAGCGTTTGCACACGTTCTGTTTATGTCAATGTAATCAAATAATTATAAAATTCTTAAGTTTTTAATAAAATTTCAAGAACGCTGTATAATTAAGATATGAGCGAAAAACAATCACAACACGATTTTATATCAACAGTTTCACACGAATTGAGAACTCCATTAACAAGCATAAGAGGATTTGCTCAAACAATGCTTTCTTCGTGGGATATGCTTGACGATGACAGTAAAAAACAATTTTTAAAAATTATTGAAGAGCAATCAAATCGCTTAATTAAACTGGTTGAAAATGTACTTGCTGTATCAAAATTTCAAAGCAAGGAGAATTATGTTTATAAAAGCATTTCAGTCAACAGTTCTATAAAATCTGTTATTCCGATTGTTCAACAGCAATACAAGAATTATAAAATAGTAACCGATTTCAACGAAAAATTACCACCGATAATTGTTGATAACAATAATTTTCAACAAATTATCATTAACCTTGTTGAAAACGCTTGCAAATATTCAAAAGATGGTTCAGAGGTTAAGGTTAAAACAAACTTTGCGCCTAACGATTTTGTTTCAATAAAGGTCATAGATCACGGAGTTGGGATAAAAGAAGAGGACAAGGAAAAGATTTTTGAAAAATTTTCAAGAATTGACAATCCGCTAACTCGTGAAGTGCAAGGCTCAGGACTTGGATTGTATATTACCAAAAATCTTGTTGAAAATATGAACGGAAAAATTAATGTTGAAAGTTCTGAAAATGGTACTACATTTGAAGTTCTAATGCCTATCGGCGACATTGAAAATCAAGCGAGGGCAAAATGCGCACCAAAACATTAATTATCGACACTAGAAAAGAGCTTTCAACTAAATATAAAAAGATATTGGAAGATTCCTCTAACAAAGTAGAAATAATAAAAGACATTCCGCTTGCATTAAAATTTATTCAGACAAACGAGCCTGATTTAATCATCGTTTCAGACAGCATAAAAGAGAATATTTGTGATTTTTGTGAGCGCATAAGATTTTTAACTTACAACATGCGACCTGTTATCGTTGCAATGTCAAAATCGGCAGAACCTACAGATAAAATTAAAGTTCTTGAAAGTGGTGCTGATGATTTTATTTCAGAACCTGTAAATTCAGAAGAATTCAAAATTAGGATTAAAGCGCATATCAGACGTGAATACGAAACAAATTTAGACGTAAAAACTAATTTACCTACAAAAAAATACTGTTACAAGGCAATAAAAAGAGTGCTTGCATCTCATACACCTTGGGCATGTCTGCTTACAGGGATTGATAATTTTTACAGATACAAAGAAACTTACACCGAATTAGCGTCTGATAAAATGTTGCAAACCTTTGCGGCTATAATTAACTCATCATTGGATGAAAATGACTATCTTGGACTACTTACAGACAGAGATTTTTTAATCATTACAACAACTGTAAAAGCTGAAAAAATCGCATCCTTTATGACATTTGCATTTGAATCAGTAAAAAACAAATTCTATTCGGAACACGACCTTGAACGAGGATATATGATGCTTAACGGTGACGAACTTTCCGAACATCGTTGCAATTTTGTAAACGCTACAACTGGTGGTGTAACTAGCGATATAAAGAATTTTTCATCTCCTGAAGACGTGGTTCAAGAATTAAATCAAGCTTACAATTTAGCAAAAAAAAAGGACACCTCAAGTTATTTGATAGAACGTCCTCAAATTTCCGGGACAGGTTCAGTCGTAATAAAAGAATTCAATAACAAAATTGTAATAAAAGAACAAGACGAAGCATTATCTCTGTTATTGTCAACAACTTTAAGCTTAAAAGGTTATTCAACGGTAAACTTTGATAACATTGAAAGTATTAAAAATTATAATCCGGCTCTAGTCATCTTAGATACCGGAGAAGATAAAGAGATGAAGGATCTTGAATTTTGCAAAAAAATAAAAGAAGAAAACCCTAAAATCAAAATTATCACAACATCAATTTATCACAGCAAAGAAAGTATTCTAAACGCAGGTTCTGACATCTATTTGCCAAAACCTTATAACATGAATACACTCGCAAAATGGGTTGAACTTGCAATAAAAGAATTTAACGAATAATTTGCATTATCTAAAAGACTCTTGTATAATTTGAAACAAGGAGTCTTTATGAATAATCAAAAGTTTGTTAATTTACTATTAGTTGTTTTATTTATTGTAGTTCTTGCAACTTGCTATAACCATTTTATTGCAGATGACAAAAAAACTGAAGATGCTCTCATGACAACAGCATCTCAAACCGAAACTACACAACAACAAGAAGACAATACACCTCAAGAAGAAGTTGATTTTAAGGCTCCTGATGTACAATCTCAAGGAAACATTCATTTTGCCGACAGCATTCTTGCTCAATTAAAAACTAAAAAAGAGGTTACAATTCCTATAAATCCTCCGACAAGTTACTCGGGCAGAACAAAGGATAGCATTTTATCAGAACGTAAAAGCTACGTTGCAAAAGTTTTTAATCTACCAAACTACAAACCTTCAGAAAATATTTTTGGAGGGATTGCTGATAATAAACCTTGGATTGGTTTAAAAGGGGCTTATTGCGACGGCTGGCAAACAACAAAAGGCAGAACTGACGGAGTTTCAGAAGAAAGCGTATTCATGAACAATCCTCTTGGACTTGTTATGATTGAAATGCCATACTACACCTACTCAATAAAAAGTTCTTGCCCAACAGAAGCAAAACTTTTGCCAACAAAAATTACAGCCTCAAAAGATTCAATTAACGTATACTACAACCTCTCAACCTATCATAATAACTTTGTACAAGAAGAAGGTAAAAAATACGCAATATATTACCTAAAGCCAATTAATGCAAAAGATTTAGGTTATGAATGGGGTTATGTTGCAAATAAAAAAAACTTAGGTTTCTCTTCTCAATCCTCAATTGAAGACAATGTTTACAACTTCTTAGATTTTATACATCTTGGCGGAGCTTGTCAGGTTGAAGGAGGTTGCAACAACGGTTCTCCAAACCAAGTAGAACTTGAATTTGCGCCAGACAATTTTCCGGCATACATGCAACTGTATCTATGGCGACAACGTCCAAATCATCCGAATGCGAACCCAGATATGATTGTTAACTTATATATGAATTAAAAACTCTATCAAGTTCATTTTTATATAAATCTTGAACCGATTTTGCTTGTACAGGTTTTACGTCATAACATTTGCAGGATTCAAAGGATTTAAAACCTGCATTTTTAAGTTCGGCACTCCAAGCATATGCATAACGCTCTTTAAATCTATGTGCGTATGCATAACCTAATATTTTACCATCGATAAAACTAAGTAAGGCTACCCTTCAAAATAGAAGTTATACGATTTTTAAAATCACTGACACTTGGTAATGTATACTCAAAAATTATTGATGTTTCTATATATTAATTATAAATTTTCAGTGTCTTCTACGGTTGCAAACCTAATTTTCATGCCTAAATATTACATAAAAATTTATTTTTTAAAAGTTAATGATTCTGCAAAATCTACTAATTTCGAATAAATTTCAATTTCAGCATCTCCAAGTAGGTATATCTTTTGAATCAAGTTTTCTCGTTTTTCATCAAATTCATTATTTGAATTAACACCAAAATCATCAAGTGACAAATTTAAAACCTCAAGCAATCTGAAGAAGTTATTAATCTGTGGAAACTGCTTGCCCTTTTCAATATTCCCTAAATTCTTTTCAGACATATCAATCTTTTCAGCCAATTCAGCCTGAGTTAATTTCAATTTTTTGCGGGCATTCTTTATTATTTCACCGATAAATTTCTTATCATCATATATCATATACTACCTACTTTTTAATAAAATACCGTACATGTGTTATCTTTATAACCGCACATGTTTCTTATTTTTAACAAAGTAGTCACATGTTTACTTTTAAAAATTTGCATATATAATTGGTAATATATAATACTTTTTAAGATTTTGTATTACATATTTACTAAACTATGACAAGCA
>URRM01000008.1 GCA_900550295.1 uncultured bacterium | reverse complement strand
TTGAGTTTTACTCAAAACGCCCTTTTGTTATTTAAATACTGTACAAACAAGTTCAGAAGGACAACTACATAGATTAAGATATAACCCTAAACTGTTTTTACGTAAAGCTCAATGTCTTCTAACGAATTCATTTCAGTGGCACAAACAAGAAGTGTTTTTTCATCTATTTTGTAACCGCCGATGATGTTTTGTTCTTTTAATTTATCTAAGAATGTGTCAACGTGTTCAACTTCAAGTAAGAATTCATTGTAAAAATCTTTAGATAGAACTTTGTAGCCTTTTTGTTCCAGTTTTTTAGCTAAATCGTGCGCATTTTTGCTTGATAAATAGTTTGCTTGCTTGAACCCTTTTTCGCCTAACAGACTTAAATAAAGAGTTGAGCAAAGTGCGATTAATGCTTGATTAGAGCAAATGTTACTTGTTGCTTTTTCACGCTTGATGTGTTGTTCTCTGGTTTGAATAGTAAGTGTGTAAGCTGTATTTCCGTCTACATCAACAGTTTTGCCGGCTAAACGACCAGGAAGTTGGCGCATAAGTTTTTCAGTGCAAGACATAAAACCTGCGTGAGGACCGCCGAATGACATTGGAATACCAAGAGTTTGAATGTCACCAACAACAATGTCTGCGCCATATTCTTGCGGTGGAGTTAGAAGTGCAAGAGATGAAACGTCAGTAATGACGATTAAAAGAGCACCTTCAGGTTTTACTATTTCCTTAATTTCACCGTAGAAATTAGGATTTTGGATAACTACACCTGCGTAATCAGAAACATTTTCTGGCATTTTATCAAACATTTCAAGTTCAATTTCGTTAGCCCAAGCGTATGTTTGAATAACCTTGTAATACATTGGATTAACTGTATCAGAGATAAGAACTTTGTTCTTTTTTGTAACTCTTTTTGCCATAATAACAGCTTCTGCTGCAGCCGATGCACCGTCATACATAGAAGCGTTAGAAATTGGCATTCCTGTAAGTCTGCAGATAAGCGATTGAAATTCATACATAACCTGCAATGTACCTTGTGCAATTTCCGGTTGATAAGGTGTGTAAGCGGTTAAGAATTCAAATCTTTGAGCCACTTGCGATACAGCAGCAGGAATAAATTTGTTGTAAGTACCGGCACCAACAAAGTAGATGTAATCCGAGTTATTCTCTTTTGCAAAGCTTTTTACGGCTCTTTGCGCCTGCATTTCGTTTAATGCTTCCGGTAAATCAAGAGATTGCATACGTGCTTTTTGAGGAATTTCTTCAAAAAGTTCGTTAATGTTGCTTTTTGAAATGCTTTCAAGCATTTCTTTTCTGGTTTCTTCGTTTAGTGCTGTAAAATTATTCATTTATTGTACTTCTTCTATATAATCACTGTATTCTAAAAGGTCTGATAATTCGATTTCATTGCCTGTAAAATCAACTTTAACAAGCCAGCCTTGTTCGTAATTGTTTTCGTTCAAAGTTTCCGGAGCATCAACTGCATTTTCATTAATTTCAGTGATTGTGCCGGAAATTGGCATATAAATTTCTGAAGCAGCTTTTACGGATTCAACTGTTGCGAAAACGTCGCCTTTGTTGAAACTCGCGCCAACTTCAGGTAATTCTAAAAATACGATGTCACCTAATTGTTCAATTGCATAATCAGTCAAACCGATTGTGTAATTTTTTCTGTCTTCTGATAAAACGTATTCATGAGTTTTAGAACATAACATATTTTCAGTATTACTCATTTGTCCTCCTTTTCCTTTATTTACTTCTTTTCACTATTATTCTTCTTAACAAATGGTTTCTTAACTACAGTTGCGTTTTGTAGTTTTTCTCTAATCATAACTTGAACAGATGCTCCTGTGCAAATTTCTTTAATGTTTCTTACATAACATAAGGCGATTGTTTCGTTCAACGATGGCGCAAAGCTACCGCTTGTAACGTGTCCAACCTTTTCACCATTAAAATACACTTCGCATTCGTGTCTTGGAACTGCACGAGTAGCCATTTTTATACCTATTAATTTCTTTTCAACACCGTTTGCAATCTGATTCATAATAACGTCTTTGCCGTTGTAATCTTCCGGTTTGTCTTTAGGTACAGACCAAGAAAGGCCGGCTTCTATTGGTGTTGTGTCTTCTGTTAAATCGTTTCCGTATAGATGAAGAGCTGCTTCAAGACGTAATGTATCTCTTGCGCCTAAACCGATAGGAAGAATTGAGAATTCTTTTCCAACTTCTAAAATTTTATCCCATAACATTTGCGCATCAGCGTTTTTCATCATAACTTCGTAACCGTCTTCACCGGTGTAACCTGTTCTTGAAACATAAACTTCTGCGCCTGCAAGAACCATTTTCTTGATTGTGAAGAAGTCTTGATGTCCTGTGTAACCTAATTTTTCCATAACGTTGATAGCTTTAGGTCCTTGAATTGCAAGTAGTGAATAGTTATGAGATTGATTGTCAATGTATAAATCTTTAAATTCCAGACTGTTACGTACAAACCAATTAACATCTTCGTCAACTCTTGATGCGTTAACGATTAAAAGATACTTGTTATCTTCAAGTTTGTAGATAATTAAATCATCAATCAAACCGCCGTTTTTGTTTGGTAACTGGCAGTAAACAGCTTTAGAATCATATAATTTGCCAATTTCTTGAGGAACAAGTTTGTTTAAGAAGTTTAGGGCATCTTTGCCTGAAACAAAAACTTCTCCCATGTGTGAAACATCAAATAAACCAACATTTTGACGAACATTTTTATGCTCTTCAATAATAGACGTAAATTGAACAGGCATATGCCACCCTGCAAAGTCTACCATTTTAGCGCCTAAAGCAACTTGTTTGTCGTGTAATAATGTTTCTTTCATAATCCAAACCTCATCCTTATATGATTGTGACCGTAAAACACAATCATGTCAAGAAAATTTTAAACTTTTTGTAATATTTTTGTACATGACCGCAATCAATGATATTATAATGAATTAATAGGGGATTTCTATGACAGGTAATTTATTTAATTTAGACTTATTCTTGGAGAAGGCAGTAAAAACAGATTCTTCAGACATACACTTGAAAGTTGGCGAAAAACCAATGCTTCGTCGTGACGGTTTAATTTTGAAATTGGAATTACCCCCTATAACAAGAGAAGATATGAATGCAATGGTTCAAAAGATTGTGCCTGATTTCATCAAAGACAGATTGGCAAAAGCTACAGATTTGGACTTTTCTTATGAAGTAAAAGGTATTTCTCGTTTTAGGGTAAACCTTTCTCGTTCTTTGACAGAGTTTTCTTTGGTTTTCCGTGTAATTCCTTATACAATTAAAAACTTTGAAAAACTTCACTTGCCACAATCAATGCAACAATTTGCAGATTATAATAATGGTTTGGTGTTGGTTACAGGTCCAACAGGAAGCGGTAAATCAACATCTTTGGCTTCATTTATTGATTATATTAACCAAACATATCAAAAACATATTATTACAATCGAAGATCCTGTGGAATTCGTGTTTACAGATAAAAAATGCAAGGTTTCTCAACGTCAGGTAGGTATTGATACCGATAGTTTTGCATCAGGTATTAAATATGCACTAAGACAGGATCCGGATGTTATCTTGGTTGGTGAAATTCGTGACAGAGAAACTTTGGACAGTGCTCTAAAAGCAGCAGAAACAGGTCACTTGGTTTTTGCTACAATGCACACGAACGATGCTATTCAAACTATTTATCGTATTGTGAATATGTACGAACCGGAAGATCGTGATAGCGTAAGACACCAATTAGCGCAAACTTTGCGTGGTACAGTTGCTCAAAAATTGGTTAAAAAAGCTGTTGGAAACGGTCGTTTTCCTGCATGCGAAATTTTGGTCGTAACTCCAACAATCAAAGACTTTATAAATAAAGACTCTTTGGAAGAAATCTATGATTTGGTTAAAAAAGGCTCTTTTAACGATATGATTACGATGAACGAATCTTTATTCCAATTGGTTGAATGCGGGGCTATATCTAAAGAAACAGCGTTGGAAGCATCAGATGATAAAATGGAATTAGAACAGTTCTTTAGAGGTGTGTATAGAGGTACAAATCAATAATGAACAACGTTGTAACTGATGCGATAAACTTAAAATCATATAATTTAAAGGACTCCGACAAAATTGTAGTTATGTACTCAAAAGAATTGGGACTTATTAGAGGTGTTGCAAAAGGAGTTAAAAAGCCCAAAAGTAGACTTGGCGCAAGAATGGACTCTTTGGTTGCAAACAAAGTTATGTTATATAAGGGGAAAAACTTGGATACTATTTGTCAAGCAGAAGCATTGAATACATTTAAAGACTCTCGTCAAGATTATGATAAATTAATGTATTCTTCATATATTTCAGAAATTATCTCAATCTTTGGTGTTGAAGACGATCCATCAAGTAAAGAGGTGTATGACTTGTTCTATAAAGCTTTGGATAGAATTTCAAACGCTGACTCAAAGAAAGATGTAATGATTGCAGTCATAAAATTCCAATTAAAGATGATGCTGATTGTCGGCTTTGGACTTGAATTTGATACTTGTCTTTGCTGTCGTGAAGAAATTTTGAACGAAGATATGTACTTCTCAATTCAAATGGGCGGTGTTGTTTGTGAAGAATGTAATAAAGATTTAGGCGTAAAATTAAAACTTCATCACAAGATGAGAGATTTTATGCAGGCAATGATGCAATTTGATTTTAATTACGAAAGTGAATATGACAAAAAAGCTACAGAAAAAGTTTGTGATGTTTGCTTTAATTTATTGAATGAATATATTCAATCTCATACCGATAAAAAAATTAAATCAATTTCAATTTTAAATGCATAATTTGCTAAAAATTTAACTAATATTTTATAAAACGCTTAAGTCCGTTATTTTACGTACAGGAAAATACGTACATATTTTTACGGACACGTGGTACTCTTTTAGTCTGATAACAATGATTTTCAGACTTAAAAAAGAAATTTGACTATTATAGTCTGTTTTGTGGCGATTGAATACATCTGTATTGACTTTTATAGCAATGTTTTACCCATTTTGTCATCATGAAACATAAATTTTATAGATTTCAATTTTAACGTTGTTATTCAGAATCTTAAATAGATAAATCTGGCGAATGTCCTAATAGAAAGGTCTTAAGCGAAACTGTAACAACTTGCAAGTAATATAATTGAATTATAGACTTCGCAAAGCGTGTTTGAGCTGCGCAAAACCGCTGTTCTATTACTATTTCTTTACATAACTTGCATTAAATTCTTAAAAGGTATATAATTAAGTTGCAAATTTGTTAAATATTTTAAATTCTAATGGCAATTTTTTTTTAGCATGTGTTTTTAATATAATATAGAAAAACTTAGGACAAAAACGTTGATTGACAAAGAAACATTAATAAAACAAGAAAAGGAAATCTTATATAACAAGTCAATGGCTTCTAACCCAATTAGTGGTACAGGATTTATGCCTAAGATGACAACACCAATCGCTAGAACTTCTTCTAACAGATTATTTGGTGGGTTTGTTTCTGCAAACAATGAAAGAGTTTTCTCTACAACTGATTACCGTGAAGTAATCAAAGATATGAACACAGCTTTAAGAGGTAAAACTAACACTCCTGATTTCTATAATGCATTACATTCATTATTAATCAACAAGTTAGGTGCTCAATTTACAGCTATTGGCATGTTCCAAAAACAATCTAAATGTATTAACATTAAATTGACTGACAAAGTTGGCGGAACATTCTCTTCAAGAGTTTTCTTATCAGATGATACAAATCCGATTGTTGAATGCTTTAATTCTCAAGAAACAATCGTTAAAAATGATTCTAAATTCTTAAAATTATCATATTTACAATCACCTGCAGTTGCAATTATTCCTTTAATTTCAGTTAATGAATGCTTAGGTGTAATGATTGTTGGTGATAACAACGTTAATGAAAACGCTGATTTATATTCATTAGTAGCTAATCATTACGCATTATTTATGCATAATGCAGACTTAGTTGAACAAGCAAATGCTCACGCTAACACTGATGCATTAACTTCTTTATCTAACCACAGAGGTTTCCAAGAAGTTTTATCTAACGAATTAGCAAAAGCTGAAAAAGCAAATTCAACTGTTTCTGTAATTATGATGGATGTTAATAATATCTCTAAAATCAACAGAGAATTAGGACACGCTAAAGGTGATGAAGTAATCAAATTAGTTGCAGAAAAAGTTAAACAAAACATCCGTTCTAACGATACAGCAGGTAGATATGGCGGTGACGAAATCGCTATTGTTCTTCCTGATACAGATACAAACGAAGCTAAATACTTAGCAGAATACTTAACATACAGCTTATCTTGCTGTTTCATAGATGATGTGGGACCTGTGAAAGTTTCTGTAGGTATTGCAAACTACCCTCAATGTGCTAAAGAACAAGAAAAATTATTAATCTCTGCTGAACAAGCAATGTATATTTCTCAATCTAAAGGCTACAAAGACGGTATGAGCGCTATCATTAGCTCTTCAGATTTCAATTTCTGGGATGATATGGCTTTACATTCATTCGCTGAAGTTTTAACAAAACGTCACTCTCAATTAGGTGTTAACTTCGAAGAAGAATTAGTTAATAAATTTGCAAGTGAAGAAATCTCTTCTCAACACCACTTAGAAGAATTAGCAACTTCTTTAGCAGGTGCAATTGATGCAAAAGATCCATATACAAAAGGTCACTCAACATCTGTTTCTAAATACTCTGAAGCATTAGCTAGAGCATTAAACTTACCGGAAGCAGAAGTTCAAAGAATTAAGTTAGGTGCATTATTACACGACGTTGGTAAAATCGGTATTCCTGAAAACGTATTAAAGAAACCAACACACTTATCTGATGAAGAATGGGAAATCATGAAGCAACACCCTTCAATCGGAGCAGAAAAAGTGTTAATGCAAAACGAAGCTTTAAAAGATTTAATTCCAATGGTTAAATATCACCACGAACATATCGATGGTTCAGGCTATCCTTGTCAATTAAAAGGTGATGAAATTCCATTAGAAGCAAGAATCGTTGCAGTTGCTGACGTATACCACGCATTAATCAGTGACAGACCTTACAGAAAAGGTTTAGGCGTTGAAAAAGCTTGTGAAATTTTACAAGACGGCGCTGGTGTTCAATGGGATGCTGAATTAGTTAGAAAATTCATTCAAATTGCTCCATCATTAGCAACAACAATCTAAGATTTATAAAAAAAGACCTTGAAAGAGGTCTTTTTTTTAGTTTATCTGAATGATTTTTAGTAATATGTAACAAAAAAAGCTTATTTTTAACATTAAATGGTTGTTTAAGGTTTCAAAATGTGCTATTATGGGCATATACTAAATATAAAAATGAAATTAAATACGAAATATTAAAAAAACGGAGGTTTTTAATATGGGCGAAATAACTTTTACAGGCTTAGCCTCAGGTATGGATACCAGTTCTTGGATTAATGCCCTTGTATCTATAAAGCAACAATCTGTAACTAAATTACAAAATTCGAAGACTACTGTTGAAACATCTAGTAATGTTTTGAATACAATCAAATCAAAGGTGTCAACTTTGCGTTCTTCAATTGAAAAATTCACTGATGCCAAATTTGGTGGCGCTTTTGATGTGTTCTCTAAAAACAAAGTTACAACTTCAAAAGATAGTGTAGTTACAGCAAGTGCAACTGCAGATGCTGCAAGACAAGATTTAGACATTATTGTAAATAAATTAGCAACATCAACAAAAGCAACATCAACATTAGGTTTATCAGGTTTAATTAATGGTGATACAAAATTCTCTGAATTATCAGGCGGAAACGCAAAAACAGGCTCTTTGAGCATTTATGTTGACGGTAGCAAAAAATCAATTGATATTACAGAGGATGATACTATTGATGATGTTTTAAATAAAATTGTAGAAGCTTCAGGCGACACTGTTGAGGCAACTGTATCAGACGGGAAAATTTCAATCTCAGGCAAAGACGGCAGAAATGTTGTTGTCGGTGCGGCTTCAGATAAGTCAAACTTTGTTGCCGTTACAGGTTTGGTAAAGGATGCAGAAACAGGTGCATATGAAAGTTCATCAAAAATTTCAAGAATTAACACATCTTCTAAATTAGTAGATGCTTTCAATAATTTGACAACTGGTACTTTCAAGATTGGTAATGCTGAATTTACAATTGATAAAAATACAACCGTAAAAGGCTTGATTGCAAATATTAATAGAAGTGATGATGCTGGAGTTTCTGCATATTGGGATGCTTCTAAAGGCGAAATGGTTTTAACTTCAAAAACTGAAGGTGCATTCAATATTAATGTTGAAGCCGGAACAAGTAATTTTACAGATGTATTTGGTTATACATCAACTGTAACAGATGCAGACGGTAATACGTCATCAGTGTTGAATGACCAACAATTGGGTGAATATGCAGAGTTAATAATTAACGGTTCAACTTTGGTTTCATCTTCAAATACCGTAACAAGCGAAATTTCAGGTATTGACGGTTTAACTTTAACTTTGAAGAGTGTATCAAAGGCTGACGATTCAGGTGAAATAACTCCTTCAAATGTTAAAATTGAACAGGATTCAGATGCTTTGTTAGAGGCAGCGAAGGCTTTTGTTAATGCTTACAACGAAACTATTTCAAATATTGATGATAATACATCATATGGTGATGCATTATATGGCGATTCTGCTCTAACTTCTTTAAGAACAAATTTAAGAAGAACAGCAACAGCTTCAATAGATGAAGGTACAATGAAATTGTTATCTGATATTGGTATTTCAACCGGTAAAGCTACAAATTCAACAAGTACAACAAGTGTTAATAAGTTAGAAATTGATGAAGAAAAATTCAAAGAGGCTCTAACAAAAAATCCTGATGCTGTAAAATCTTTACTTGTTGGTGATAACAAGGGAGAAAGTACATCTGGCGGTGTAATGAACAAGCTTGAAAAGATTGTTGAAGATTCGTTACAAACAACAACCGGATATTTTGATGCTAAGTCTAAATCGTTAAGTTCTAAAATAAAAACTTTAGAAAATTCGATTACATCAGCACAAAGTAGAGTTGATTCTTACAAAGCCCGTTTGGAAAAACAATTCAGCAATATGGAACAATTGATTTCTTCAATTCAAAAATCATATAGTCAATTAAGCATTTAGTGGATTAAATTGATTATAACAAACCACTTTTGATGGCGGCTTCGATATCGAGGTCGCCTTCTTTTACGTAGCCTTTTAGAGTTGGTAATATTATCTTGATTGTGTTATTTTCTGCTTTTTTATCAGTTTGCATAATTGCAATCATCTTTTTTGTTGGGAAGTTAAACTGTTTGTCTTTAAATCCAAATTTTCGTAATAATAAAGTTGCAATTTCTTTATAGTTTGCATCAATTAACTTTAAATAATGTGCATAATTGAAGATAAAGTACATTCCGTAAGAAACTGCAATTCCGTGTGTAAATTTCTTATAATTTGTTATTTTTTCCAGTGCATGAGCGTATGTATGTCCAAAGTTTAGTATTTTTCTTAGTCCTGCTTCTTTCTCATCTTTAGAAACAACAGAAATTTTTAGCTCAATGCAAACCTTTATAACTTTTTCAAGGAATCTTAAATCCCTATCCAATATTTTTTCAAAATGTACTGATAAGAAATCAAATAAGCCATATTCAAAAATTGCCTCGCAACTTTTTTCAATAAATGCATATTTTACAACTTCTGCAAGTCCGCTTTTAAATTGAAGATCGTCAAGAGTTTTTAAAAAATTCAAATTAATATAAACAGATTGAGGTTGGTAAAAAGCACCTACAATATTTTTGCCGTATTCTGTGTCAATTGCAACTTTTCCACCAACAGAAGAATCAACCGCAGCCAATAGAGTTGTTGGTACTTGTACGAATCTAATGCCACGCATATATGTTGATGCAACAAAGCCTGCAAGATCTCCAACGACACCACCGCCGACGGCGATAATTGCGCTTTTTCTATTTAGACCTAATTTTTGGCAAGCTTTTAATATCTTTTGATAGTTGTTAAAATTCTTTTGAACTTCTCCATCTTTCAAAACGTATACATTTTCTTTTGGAAATCCAAGAGTTTGTGCATAAAGTTTATGCACTTTTTCGCTCATTACAACAATATATTTCGGATAGTCTAAATCACTCAAAATACGTCCCATAAGTTCATCTAGAGGGTTCGTATCTATATAAATTGGGTATGATTTATTTTTTTCTTGAATCTCTACGTCTATTTTATTAGGCATTTTCAGCTATCCTTTTTTGAATTTCATCAATGATATTATATGGAGTTTTTCCATCAGTGTCAATAATTATGCTTGCTTTTTCATAATTGATTGCTCTTTTTGAGAGAATTTCTTCCACTTTTTCTACTCCAAAACCTTGTTTTAAAAGTGGACGATGAGTTTCTGATTTTATTCTATCAAATAACGTTTGAGCCATTGCTCTTAGATATATTGTTTTACCTGTTTTAGTTAAGATATTTCGATTTTCTTCTCTTTCAAAAGAGCCTCCGCCAAGTGAAATAATTTGATTGTCATTTTGACAAAGTTCTTTTATGGTTTCGGTTTCTAAATCTCTAAAATACTTTTCGGAATATTTGGCAAAAATATCTGAAATTTTCATATCGGCTTTGTTTTCAATATAATCATCAACGTCAATGAAAGTAAAATTTGTCAATACTTCCTTTAACTTTTTTCCAATTGAAGACTTACCTGCGCCCATCATTCCAAGTAAAATAATATTATTTTTCATAATTTTTCTTAATTTCGTTTAAAGAGTCGCCACCGAATTTTTCCAATAATTCGTCTACTAAAATCCATGCGATTCTTGCTTCTGCAACTACTGCGCAAGCCGGCACGGCACAAGTATCAGAACGTTCAAAATGAGCTTCAGTCTGTTCTTTTTTGTATAAATCAACAGTTTTTAGCGGTGTACGCATTGTCGGAATAGGTTTCATCACCGCTTTTACAACAATCGGCTCACCATTTGTCATTCCACCTTCAATACCGCCAGCATTATTTGTTTTTCTGAAAATTTTGTTATCAGCAATGAATACTTCATCGTGCATTTGGCTTCCCATAAGTTCTGCTGCTTTTTCACCTGCGCCAATTTCAACAGATTTAACTGCAGGTATGCTCATTATTGCTTGAGCAATTCTTCCGTCAAGTTTTCTATCCCAGTGAACGTGAGAACCAAGTCCGATAGGTAAATTACCAAATATAACTTCAAATTTTCCACCTAATGTATCGCCGTTATTTTTAGCTTCATCAATTGCTTCTTTCATCATATCTGTTGCAACATCATCAGCACAACGTAGTTCAGAATGTTCTGCCGATTCCTTTAATAAAGTGTAGCTTTGAGGTAGAACTTCAGCTTTAACTTTGCCAATTTGAGTTACATGAGAAAATCCAATGATATAAAATTCTTTTAATATTTGCTTCGCAATAGCTCCTACTGCAACCTCAATGGCAGTTTGTCTTGCGCTGGAACGTTCTAAAACATCCCTTAAATCTTCTAGTTGATATTTTATAGCTCCTGCAAAATCAGCATGTCCAGGGCGAACCTTTGTAAAAGATTTTTCAGCAACAAGTTTTAGAATGTCACGATTTTTTAAATCAACTTCTTTTACACTCATTGGAATGCGCCAATTGTCAAAGTCTTTGTTCATAATTTCCAGAGAAATTGGAGCACCAGTTGTTTTACCAAGTCTGACACCTGATTTTATTTCGCAAGTATCAGATTCAATTTGCATACGCTTTCCACGTCCATAACCAACTTGGCGACGTTTTAATTCATTATTAATAAAATCTTCGCTAATCTTAAACCCTGCAGGCACACCCTCGATAATTGCGTTTAAGCATTTACCGTGACTTTCACCTGAAGTCAAAAATCTAAACTTTTTCATTGTAAATCCTACTATTTTTTATTATTTGTCAGCATAACGCAAGAAAATTTGTTCTTTTGTTTGCATCATTTCTTCAACAATTTTCCATTGACCATTTGGTTGTTTTTGCCATATTTGATAAGTTTTTAACCAATAAGTATCTTTCATTGGTTGTCTTAAGGCACTAACTTTTACGCCGTTTGTAACTTTTGTTGCGTGAATGCTTGTATATTTGTTTGTGTATTTTCTTAATTTTGCTGTACCTTGGCTTAATTTTAATTGTTGAGCATATGTTTGCATATTTGTTGTTGCATTTACTGTTGTTCCGTCAGGTTTTACAACTTGACGAATAATTTTTGCTCTTGGTGAGTAATAACTCAATAAATTAGGGCTGTATGTGTTTGCAGCATATACATATTGATTAAATAAACTTTTTGCAGTAGCTAAATCATCAGCAAATACTTGTGTTGACGAAATTAATAACATAAACATTACTAATAAAAATTTCTTCATATTTTATCCTTTTTTATCCTTTGCGATAGTCCTAATCTTTCTTTAATTCTAGCATAAACAGAATAAATAAAAAGCCCCGTTTTACTAACGGAGCCTTTTATTTTTTATTACCTATTTCGGTTATTTTTTCAAGAAGTCAGGAATTTCAATGTTTGAAAATCCCGGTAAGTTATTAGATGCAGGTTCAGGAGAAGATTTCTTAGGAGCGCTGAATGCACCTGAGAAGAAATCTGCTGCACTTAATTGTTTTGTAGCTTTTTCTGCTTGAATTGCATTGTGAGCTTTCATTTCAAAACCTGTTGCAATAACTGTAATTTTGATTTCGCCTTGCATGTTTTCGTCTTGAACAGCACCGAAGATAACGATTGCATCTTCTTGAACTGCATCATTTACGATAGTCATAGCTTTAGTTACATCAGTTAAGCTTAAGTCAGGACCACCTGTAATGTTAACGATAACACCTTTAGCGCCGTCAATAGTTGTTTCTAATAACTTAGAGTCAATAGCGTTCTTAGCTGCTTCTTCAGCTCTGCCTTCGCCTTGACCGTAACCAATACCCATTAATGCTGAACCTGAAGCTTCCATTACTGAACGAACATCAGCGAAGTCTACGTTGATTAAACCAGGAATTGTGATGATATCTGTGATACCTTGAACACCTCTTAATAGAACTTCATCAACTACTGCGAAAGATTCCATCAAGCTTAAGTTCTTTCTTTCACCAATAGCGCCTAACAAGTTGTCATTAGGAATAACGATGATAGCATCTACTGACTTTCTTAATTCATCAATACCTTCTTCTGCTTGTTTAGCTCTACGTTTACCTTCAAATTGGAAAGGTTTTGTAACAACGGCAATTGTTAAAATTCCTAATTCTTTAGCAATTCTGGCAACGATAGGAGCTGCGCCGGTACCAGTACCGCCACCCATACCAGCTGTAACGAATACCATATCTGCGCCTTCGATAGCTTCAGTGATTTCGTTTTGAGTTTCTTCTGCGGCCTTTTTACCTACTTCAGGGTTTCCACCTGCGCCTAAACCATTTGTTAATTCTTTTCCTAATCTAATTTTATTTGGAGCTGCACCATAATTTAATACTTGTGCATCTGTGTTCATTAGATAGAATTCTACACCTGATAAACCAGATTTAATCATTCGGTTTACAGCGTTTCCGCCACCACCGCCTACACCAATAACTTTAATTTTTGCAGGACTAACTACATCTGGAGTTGGAATTGAATCCTCTTGTTGTTTGCTTGCACTAAAAAAATCTGCAGCTTTGTTAAAATTGTCCACTTTTATTCCTCTTTGTCTTTTCTTTCTCTTACTATTTTACATAAAAAAAATATCTAGTAAAGAACTTTTTGTGTTAATTATTATACAATCTTACCATTGTTTCAAGATGTTGGTATTTTTGTTAAAAAAAGTTTACATAGATTTTATATTAAAAAGGGGCCGCTAAAAGCAAGCCCCTAAACGTTTACGCCTCAATTATATAATTTAATAGAGTTCTTACTCCAACGCCGGTAGCGCCTGCAATGAATTCTTTTTGAGGTTTTTCGATAAATGCAGTTCCTGCAACATCTAAGTGAGCCCATTTTACATTATCTGTAACGAAATTTTGTAAGAATAAGCCTGCTGCAGAAGTTCCACCCCAACGTGAACCGGTGTTTTTCATATCTGCAATTTCACTCTTCATACTGTCAAAATATTCTTCAAACATTGGCATTTCCCAATATCTTTCGCCTGATTTTGCACCAACTTGTATTAATCGGTTAACTAAGTCTTTGTTGTTGCCCATAATACCTGATGCGTGAGTGCCCAAGGCTACCATACAAGCACCTGTTAGTGTTGCAATATCAATAACTTCATCAACATTTAATTCACAAGCATAGCAAAGTGCATCAGCCAAGGTAACTCTGCCTTCTGCATCTGTGTTGTCGATTTCGATTGTTTTGCCATTTTTTGCTCTTAAGATATCACCCGGTTTGTATGCATTTGGTCCAATCATATTTTCGCAAGCTGCGATAATACCATGAACTTCGATGCTTGGTGAAAATTCTTTTAATTTACTCATTACACCTAAAATGCAAGCTGCCCCTGACATATCATCTCTCATTGTTAACATTGAAGATGCAGGTTTTAAATCCATACCGCCACTGTCAAAGCATAAACCTTTACCAATAATTGCAATGCGTTTTGCAGGATTTTTAGGTGCATATTTCAAGTGGATAAATTTAGGTTCTTGGTGGCTACCTCTTGCAACAGCAAGAAATGCGCCCATTCCCATTTTTTCACAATCTTTTCTGTCATAAATTTTAGTTTCTAATCCTAAGCTTTTTGCAACTTCTGCTAATTTAGTCGGAGTTGAGTATTCAGCAGGTTCATTTGCAAGGTTTCTTGTTAATTCCATTGCTTCAGCTCTTTTTTGTCCCTTTTCAATTTTTGCTTTGTCAAGGTTTGTGTACAAGGTTTCAATGTGGTGTTTCTTTTCTGTTTTATATTTATCAAAAGCATAGTCACCAATCATTGCGCCTTCTGAAATCATATCTGCGTAATCAAAGTTGATGCCAGAAAAATCAACTGCAATGCTCTTAGCTTTCATTTGAATAGCTTTTTTAACTGCTTTTGCCATTGCTTCTCTAATTTTGTTGTTGTCTAAATCTTTTTCTTTACCTAAGCCAACAACTAGAACTTTTCTTGCAGAAATTTTTCCGTAAGTTTGAAGAAGATATGTTGTATTGAATTTACCTTCGAATTTGTCTTCATCAATAGCGTATTCATTAGCAATTGCGTTTGATGTTTTTTGCCCTTCAAACATATTTACCATTAAAATATCGCATTCTTGATTTTTTACATCTGAAATGATTTTAATTTCCATATATTTTTCCTTTCTTTTGAATTATTTTCTTTTATTCTAGCATTTTTTGCAAAGTAAATAAAACTATACATAAAACTATACAAATAATTATTATCATGTTAAAATTTAAGCAGTAGTAGTTAAATTTTTGAAAATATACGTAATGTAACTAACTTTTTAATATAATACAACTTAATAAGGGGATTGCTCGGTAGGATATATGTGCCGAGATTGCGTGTATTTGTAAAAAATAGAAAAGGTAAAGGTATTAAAGTATTATGGACTTTATTTCAGTAGTTGCGATCATTGTAGTCGTACTAATGGCTGTTGTATTCACAGCTGTCTTTGTTTCACAGCGTGCAAAGTACAAAGCTTTAGAATTTGAATCAAAGAAAAAACAAGAAGATTTAGCAGAAAAAGAACAATTGTTAGTTAAAGAAGCAATGATTAAGGCTAAAGATGCATTGCAAACAGAAAGAGAACAATTAAATGAAGAAGAAAGAGAAAGAAGACAAGAACTTTCTCGTCAAGAATCAAAATTAGCACAAAGAGAAGATGCATTAGAAGATAAAATTCAAGATGCAACTGAAAGAGAAGCTGCAGCTCAAAGAAAAATGGATGAGTTGTTAGAAAAAGAAGATTATTTAGCTGAATTAGTTCAAAAACAAACTTCTGAACTTGAAAGAATTTCAGGATTGTCAGCAGAAGATGCTAAAAATATGTTGTTAGAACAGTTAAAAAATGATTTAGCTCAAGAACAAATGCAATTAATCAGAGAAAACGAAGTAAAAATTAAAGAAAAGGCTTTGGAACAATCTCAAGAAATTTTATCAACAACAATGCAACGTTGTGTTATGGATCAAGTTGTCGAAAGTACAGTTTCTGTAGTTTCATTACCAAATGATGAAATGAAAGGTCGTATCATCGGTCGTGAAGGTCGTAATATCAGAACTTTAGAAACATTAACAGGTGTAGATTTAATCATTGATGATACTCCTGAAGCGGTTGTATTATCAAGTTTTGATCCCGTAAGACGTGAAGTTGCAAAATTAGCTTTAGAAAAACTTATTTCTGACGGTCGTATTCACCCTGTTAGAATTGAAGAAATGGTTGCTAAAGCAAAAGATGAAATTGAAAAGAAAATTCTTACAGAAGGTGAAAACGCCGCATTAGATATGGGCATTATGGGCTTAAACAAAGAACTTCTTAAAACTTTAGGTCGTTTGTATTACAGAACAAGCTATGGTCAAAACGTATTGAAACACTCTCTTGAAGTTGGTCATATAGCAGGCATGTTAGCTGCAGAATTAGGCGCTAATGTTAACGTTGCAAAACGTGCAGGCTTGTTACACGATATCGGTAAAGCTGTTGACCAAACTCAAGAAGGTACTCATATTCAATTAGGTGTAGAAATTGCTAATCGTTATGGTGAAAAAATGGAAATTATTCACGCAATTGAAGCTCACCACGATGATGTTACTGCAAATACTATTGAAGCAGTTCTTGTTAAGTTAGCTGATGCTATTTCAGCAGGACGTCCGGGGGCTAGACGAGATACATTAGAAATTTACATCAAACGTTTACAAAAAATTGAAGAAATTGTAAACAGTTTCAAAGGTATTAAACAATCATTTGCTGTTCAAGCAGGCCGTGAAGTTCGAGTAATTGTTGAAGCTGAACAATTTGACGATTTAGCTTCTCAAAAACTTGCAAGAGATATTGCAAAGCGTATAGAAGATGAACTTGATTATCCTGGACAAATCAGAGTAACAGTTGTAAGAGAATTTAGAACAACTGAAATTGCAAAATAACAAAAACAAAAGGTGAAATGCATTTATGCAAGAACTGATTAAAATATTATTTTTTGGCGATGTAGTCGGTAGAATCGGTAGAAATGCCGTTACCGACTATCTTGCCGATAATAAAAGTAAGTATGACTTTATAATCGTGAATGCTGAAAACGCATCTCACGGTTTTGGTTTGACTCAAAAAAATTATAATCAACTTGCTAATGCCGGAATTAATTGTTTTACTTCAGGTAATCATATTTGGGATAAAAAAGAAATATTTAACTACATAGATGATGCTGACAAACTTGTCCGACCGTTGAATTATCCGGAAGGTACAAGAGGAGAAGGTTTTAGAATTTTTGATGTTGGAGAGCACAAAATTTGCGTTATGAATTTCTTAGGTCGTGTATTTATGCAACCTATGGATTCTCAGTGGAAACTTATAGAAGAAAAGATTAAAGAAATAAAAAAAATTACACCAAATGTATTTGTTGATTTTCATGCAGAAGCAACTGCTGAAAAAATTTGTTTTGGTCGCTATTGTGCAAGTTTTGGTGTAAGTGCATTTGTTGGAACTCATACTCATGTTCAAACAGCAGATGAAAAAATTGTTAATGATATGGCGTATATTACCGATGCAGGTTTTTGCGGAGCTGAAGATAGCGTAATAGGTATGGAATATACAACTTCGCTTGCAAGAATGACAACCTGTATGCCGGAACGCTTTGAAGTGGCACAAGATAATGTTGCTATAATTAATGCGGTTGAGATTACCTTAGAGGCTTTAACAGGTAAGGCAACCAAAATAAAAAGAATTAATGAAAAAATAGTATATGAAAATAAAGGATTGGAGGTAGACTTTGATAATCAAAATAATCAAAAGTCCTGATTGGAGGTGGAAATAATGAAGCGTTCAGATTTTCACATCCACACAAATTATTCTGATGGTGTTTTTACACCAGAAAAAATTGTAGATACAGCTTTAGATGCCGGTTTACAAGCCATAGCATTAACAGATCACGACAATATTTTGTCTTATGATATTGCTCAAAAATATTTAAAAGAAATCGGAAAACAAGATGAACTTGAAATTATTCAAGGGGTTGAAGTAAACACTCTTTATAAGAACTATGAAGTTCATATTTTAGGCTATTTTATGAATCCTAACGACGATGATTTTCAAAAACTTATGAAGGCACAACAACAAGCCAGAATTAATCAAACTATTGAAATTATAGATCTTTTAGATAAAAAAGAAAACATAAAAATTACTTTTGATTCTATCAATGCGCAAGTTGCAGAAGGCGGTAGTATAGGACGGCCGCATATTGCAAAAGCAATTACAAATGCAGGCGGAACAAACAGTGTGATAGAGGCATATAGTAAATATATTAATGACAATTCACCTGTATATGTACAAAGAAAAACTGTTTCTCCACAAGATGCAGTCGAAATTATTTATGATGCCGGAGGTGTTCCTGTAATAGCACATCCACATGACATTGACATTGCAGAAGATTTAATTAAAGACTTAATGAATTACGGCTTACGTGGTATTGAAGCTTATCACAGAAAGCACTCTCCGGCTGTTGTTGAATATTTCTCTTCAATGGCTGAAAAGCTTGGTTTAATTGTGACAGGCGGTTCTGATTTTCACGCACCAAACATTTTGAACGGACAAATCTTATTAGGAAAACACTTTATTCCTGAATGGATTTACGACAAGTTAATTCAAGAGAAAAAACGCCTAGATATGGCTTAGGAGTTCTAATGAAAAGACAATATGCTTTTACTTTGGTAGAGATTATCGTTGTTATTTCAATTGTTGTTTTAACTGCAATAATCTTAATTCCAAATATTATAGATGATAACCAAAAATTACATACAATTTCTCAATGGAAACATACGTATAAAAACATTGAATATGTTTTTTCTGCAATTAAAGCTCAGGCTACAGAAACTGATAAAATTGCTATTGAAAAAACTCGCACAAATGATGAGCGTGAAGTTGTACTGTATGATTTGCTAAATCCATATTTTAGAATGCAAACTCAAGTTGATGCAAAGACTTATAAAACATATTTTATGGACGGTTCTTTTATTAACGAAAAGAATGATTATTATTTTAAGAATTTGCACACAACAAGTTCAGGCATGATAATTGGTGTAAAATGGTTGTTACCACCGTCAAAAGCTCAAAATTCATTACCTATTGCAATGATGTCGATAGATTTGAACGGCGCCAAAAGACCTAATAAATGGGGACAAGATATATTCGGCGTTAATATTTTCTTAGACAGAATTCAACCATTGGGTGAAGAATTTGATGAAATGCTTGCAAAATCAGATTGTTCAAAAAAAGGTAAAGGCATTTCTTGTTCTGCTTATTATAACAATTATGGCGGACGTTTAAATTAACTTTGCACAATATTTTTCAATCGGACAGTCTGCACAATTAGGTTTTTGAGGTTTGCAGACATTTTGTCCATGCGTAACAATTAGTGTGTTAATGTCAATCCAGTACTTTGTCGGTAATTTTTCACGAAGTGCAAATTCAGTTTCTTCCGGATTTTTTGTTTTGACATAACCAAGACGATTGAAAATTCTATGCACGTGAACATCTACGCAAATGGCAGGTTTGTTAAACCCTCTGGAAACAACAAGATTAGCTGTTTTTCTGCCAACACCATTAAATTTGCAAAGTTCATTAATATCACATGGAACTTTGCCGTTATATTTTTCAACGAGCTCTTTTGAAAGTTGAATTATTTGTTTAGCTTTGTTTGCATAAAAACCAACAGGATAAATCGCTTTAGACAATTCTTCTTCTGAAACCTTCATCATTTCTTCAGGAGTTTTTGCTAATTTCAACATTCTTAATGTTGCAGGATATGTTGTTTTATCATTAGTTCTAAGGCTTAAAATACAAGCAATAAGTACAAGGTATGCATCATTAAAATTGTCCATAAGATGTACAAAATCGCTCTTTTTTTGATTTGCTTCTTTTAATAATCTTACAATTTCGTCAATGTTACTCATTTTAGTATGCTTTCTATGTCTAATTCCAACTTTAATTTTAGCGCATAAATGTTATCCAAATTAAATTGAGCAAGTTTTACAGCATCTTTTTCTGTAGTTACAATATTTCCGTGAAGTTTTGCAACTTCATTGTATTTGTATTGATGATGATCATCAAAAGTTAAAGTATCAAGCAAATTAAACTTTTGTCTTACAAATTCATAAAACTGTTCAGGTTGACCAATTGCGCACATTGCAAATACGTCTGACTTTAACGGTAAAACTTCTGTAGTTTTAATATTATATGTAAAGCTTGGTACAACGTTACAAACAAAGGTTTTGCGCGTATCAAAAATATTTTCTAAAATGTTAGCATCAACTGTTTTTGCAGTTTTGTTCATAATTAATAATTTATCGGCTCTTTTTAGACCATTTAAGTTTTCTCTCAATGGTCCTGCCGGTAAGTGTTTGCCGTTGCCAAACATTTTTTCGCTATCAACCAAAACTAAATTCAAATCTCGTTTTATTTTTCTGTGTTGGAAGGCATCATCTAAAATAATAATTTCAACACCAAAGCGTTTAATAGCCTCATTTGCAGCTTTTACTCGACTAGAACAGGTTAAAACGTATGCATTGTTAATGTTTTGTGCAAACCAAAAAGGTTCATCACCAATTTCTTCAGCAGTGTAGAATATTTCATTATTTGCCGATATAACTCTAGGCTCTTTGTTTGAAAGTTTTCCGCCATAACCTCTGGAAATTATGGCAACTTTTTTGCCTTGAGATATAAAATGTTTTGCAAGTTCTGCAACTACCGGAGTTTTTCCAACTCCGCCCGTTGTAAGATTTCCAACTGAAATTACATAAGCATCAACTTTTTCAGATTCTAAAATTCCTCTGTCAAAAAGGTCGTTTCTTATTTCTGTAATTTTGCTATAAAAAATCGACATAAAATCTAATATTGGTTCAAGCCAAGCATTAGATTTTATGTTGTAATGTATTTTTGTAATTTCGTTTTTTAGATTCATAATCTTAGAACATCAATCTGAATAATAAGAATCGTTTATTCAATTTGTCAGTGAATTTTCTCAAGTTGCTTGCTGTTTTTGCAACATCATTAAGAGTTTGTGTCATTTGACATTTTTCTGACGGACTCATAGAGTTTACTACTTCCAAAGCTTTAGATAAATCAACCATTGCCTTGTTTACGTTGGCAACTGTTTCAAATACTTGAGTCTTAAGTTTTTGGTCTTTTGTCATCATGTTAACAGATGCACTGATTTCATTTACGTTGCTAACAATTGCATTCAAATCTGCGCCAAGTTGTTTTGCATCAGTATTGTTCATAACTTTGTTTAGGTTATTTGCAAAGTTTGTCATTGCTTTTGTTGCTTCAAACATTGTTGGCTTAAATTGAGGATCTCCGGCAATATTATCAGCAAGCTTTGTAAGTTTATCAAAGTTTTTAGTGAAATTATCAAGCATTTTCATCATTTGATTTAAGTCTTCATTTGAAGAATCAATCAATTTTTCAGCCTTTTCCATTGTTGTTGTTGCTTGAGCAGTCAAGGCATTGATGTTAACAACGGATTGTTTCAAATCGCTAATAACTTTGTCTGATAATAAGTCATTAACCTTTTGGTTTGTTTCTGTCAATGAGGCTGCAGCTTTATACTGCAAATCCATAAAGTCAGAAATTCTCATTGGTTCAATTATTGTATAAGGTGAATCTGTTTGAGGATAAGGCAATGCTTCGTTATCAAGTGCCGAAATTCTCATTTTGTTTGTGCCTTTAGTTTTAACTTGTTCACCCTTCATAAATTCAGGTAAGATTAACCCCGGCATATTTACGATATAGTCAATTTTGTATGCATAAGAGGTTTTGATTTTGTCTTGCATTAAAAGCGGAATTGTTTTTGTTAAAACAACTTTTGTATCTTTAATGTAGCCTACGTCATAATATTTATCATCAAGTTTGATCTCAACAGGATCATCTTTGAAGATTAGGTTTTTACCGATTGCAGGTAAGTAAAGAGTTCTTGTTTTTGGTGGTGTGATTTCAAGGAATTGTTCTCCAATTAAACCTGATTGTTGAATAGAAAGCATTGAAGCTTTTGGAATCGTAATATTAGGTTCTGTGATAACGAATTTTAATTTTACGTAACTTTTTTCGCCATCAACAACAGGTGTAATTTCTTCAACCTGACCTACTCTAAGCCCCATCATTTGTACGCCGGAGCCGGCTCTCATACCGTTTACATCTTTAAAGTGTACTTCAATTCTTTCAGCAGAGGAGAATGCTCTACCTTTTACCCATAGAATTGTAAGAATTAAAATTACAAGAGCTATAAGTGTTAAAACGCCTACTTTGAATGATGATGATTTAATTTTATCCATGTTTACTTACCTACTTAAATTAATTTAATTATATCAAAAAAACTACTCTGTTAACATTTTCATCGGACCTGTTAACGAGGATGTTACAAACTGTTTTGTGTATTCGTTTCCACCATTGCACATTTCTTGTGGTGTTCCTTGGAATACTGCCTTTCCGTCATATAGCATAAGAACTTGATCTGCAGTTCTCATAATTGTTGACATTTGGTGAGTTACAACGATTGAAGATGCGTGTGTCGTTTCTTTCAATCTTACAATGTAATCTTCAATTAATGTTGATGAAATTGGATCCAGACCTGCAGTCGGTTCATCATAAAGAATTGTTTGTGGATTTGTAACTATCGCACGTGCAAAGCTCACACGTTTTTGCATACCGCCAGAAAGTTCAGACGGGAACTTGTTTTCAATTCCTTGTAACCCAACAAGTTTAAGTTTTTCTTCAACAATTTTCTTTAAATCTTCTTGTGAATACTTTTTTCGTAAATCTTTTCTTTCTTGAAGTGCAAAGCTAATGTTGTCAAAAATATTCAATGAATCGAAAAGTGCTGAATATTGGAATACCATTGCAATGTCGCCTTCTGATGTTTTAATAGTTCCTGAATCAGCCTCCAAAAGTCCGCAAATAATTTTTAAAATAGTACTTTTACCTGAGCCGGAAAATCCTACAATTGCAAGAGTTTCACCGTCTTTTACCTCAAATGAAATATCTTTTAAAACTGTTTTATCATAAAATGATTTTGCTAAATGTTCTACTTTTATCATAATTTTGTATCCTTAGAAGAAAAATGCTATTGAGAAAACTAAATCCCAAATAACTATAGCAACAAACGACCAAACAACGGCCTTTGTCGTTGCTAAACCTACACCCTTTGCTCCGCCTTTGGCAATGTAACCGCAAGTGCAACTAATTAAAGCAATTGTAAAACCATAAACGAAGGCTTTTGCAATTGCAACTTTTATATCATAGATATATAATCCAGCCCAAACAGAAGAGAAATAAGCTTTGTAGCTTAATTCAGATGCCATAGTTGAGGCTAAACCACCGCCTAAGATACCAAAAGTAGAAGCAACGATTAAAACAGGTGGCATCATTAATGTTCCTGCAATAACTCTTGGTACAAATAAATATTTGATAGGATCAACGCTTAATACTTTCATAGCATCAATCTGTTCCGTAACTCTCATTGTTGCGAGTTCAGAGGCTAATGAAGAGCCAATCATAGAAATAATAGCGAACCCTGACATAATGATACCGGTTTCACGGACAGTTAACAGTGCAACCATCATTCCTACGTAGTTTCCGCCGCCTTGTTTAACCATTTCACCTGCAACTTGCATAGCAACAATGATTGAGGTCATACTTACAATAGAAATTGTGATAGGCAAAGAACTTACGCCAAAACGAGAAGATTGTTCAATAACGTCTTTCCAATTAATTTGACCTGTAAAAATGTACTTTAAAGTCGACAGCCCCTGAATTACAATTTCTCCAAGTGTTGTGAAAAAAACTTCAAATTCTTTTGCGACTAATTTTAAAAATTGATATGTCGCAGTGTCTTTTAGCTGTTCCCTAAGTTGTTCCATTATGTCAATTATACTATAAAATCAATGGATTAGGCAATATGTTTACATTTATAATCATACTCCTCATTTAAACTTTTATTATTATTATAACTTTTTTTGAGAATTCTTTAAGTGGGTGGAGAATATTTATGTTAGATTATAAGGCTTATAGACTACTATTATGCCATTGTAAGTATCTTTATTGACTCACGTATTCAATTAATTTATTAATATCTTTATTCCAAGAGCCGTACCAATTTTTTAGTATAATATCGGCTGGGCAAAGTCCTTGGTATGACAAGTCTTGAATTGGTTCAAGATATTGTTCTTCTCCTTCGTTTTGTTCTTTCAATCCGTTTTCGGAAATTATTAAAAGTTCTTTTATGATATCCTTTGCTTTGTTTTTGGTAAAAGGAGCTTGTGTTGCTAATTTAGGTATATTATATCTTAGTTCTGTGAAGTCTTGAGGTTTGTAATCTTTAAATAATTCTTCAATATCTTGCATTGATTTTTCAGAGTACAAAATACCTTTATAAAAAGCTAAAATTGCATATTGAAGACCTTTACCAACGCAGTCTTGGTTTCTAATTTCAATGAATTTTCTTAATCGTACGTCAGGAAAATATAAGTTTGCTGAAAGTTTGAAATCGTCTAAATTTGCAATTTCACCCATATATTCATTATTGATAAAGTGTTCAAGTGTCATGGTGCCATTTACGGTATGAACATCATCTTCTCTTTGGAACATAATCATAGGTGTTTTTAAAATCTTGTTGATATAGTCGTTAAAACTGTTTATACCCAAAAGAAGTCCACATCTTTCTGAATCTGTATTTAACCAAGCAAGTGCACGGAATGTTTTATAACCAGTGTCTACTCCGCCTCGGATTGGTGAATTTGCAAACATTGCAGTGGCAAACGGTGAAAGCATATTGGCAATTTTGAATTTACGCATAGCGTCTTCTTCGCTTGTGTAATCAAAACCGGCTTGAATTCCTGCGGTTTCTCTCATCATTACATCAGATAAAATTCCCCACAAATAGTTTGCCATAATGTGATATCTGCGTTTTGGCAGTAATTTTATATTTTTATATGTAGACAAAACGGATACGCCATAGTTTAGTAGCTTAATGCCAAATTCATCTAGAATTGGTTTTAGTGTTGAATCCAGTTCGTTTATTTTTTCTTCTATTTTTTTTATGCTTCTATAAGGTTTTATACTCAATTCCATTTGAGAACCGGGTTCAAGAGTTAATGTATTATGCAATTTTTTTAATCCGATGATATTCTTTTTATCAAGTAAATAATCCCAGTTTTCGTTTCTTGCATAAAGTCTTAAACTCTCACAAACCCCATCAAGTCCTTCGTATGGAGCGGATTGATTGTTTTCTGATAATATAGGCAATCGTTCATATTCAAAGCCAATTTTTAATTCTTCAGTTGACTCCTTTATTCCTTCTATAAATATTTGTTTTACTTCTCTTAAGTCTAGTTTTTCTTTCAATAATTTTGACATTACATATCCCTTTATGATTTTTATTATAACATTATTTAACTTATCAAATCAAAAATGAAACACATTAGCCTGTTTGTGTTATATATATTAGTAATATGGACTATTTAACACGAGCAAAATATTTTAGAACTAAAAAACGTTTAGGACAAAACTTCTTGATTAGTGAAGATGTTCTTCACGATATTATTGATTTTGCCGACCTATCAAAAGATGACGTAGTTTTAGAAATAGGTCCGGGGGTTGGTTTTTTAACAGAACTTTTAGTAAAACATGCCGGCATGGTTATAGCCGTAGAATTAGACGAAGAAGCTGTGAAAGTTCTTAAAGAATTAGATGCTCCGAATTTGAAAATTGTTCATCAGGATATTTTAAAAACTGATATTGCAGAACTTGTTGAAGGCAAAAAGATTAAAGTTGTTGCTAATATTCCATATTACATTACAAGTCCTATTATTGCTCATTTATTGGGTGAAATTGATGACTTGAACAACAAAAATAGAGCTTGTATTGAGGATATTATTTTGATGGTGCAAGAAGAGGTTGCAAGAAGAATTGTCGCAACAGAAAAATCTTCAGGTAAACAATATGGACTTTTGACGATACTTTCTCAATTTTGGGCAGATTGTTCTTTGCTAAGAATTGTCGGTCAACGTTCTTTCTACCCTGCACCAAAAGTTACATCAGCGTTAGTAAGATTAAAAGTTAACGATAAACCAAGATTAGAGTTAACAGATTATGCTCATTTTAGAAAAACTATTAAAGCTGCATTTGGTCAACGCAGGAAAAATGTTAAAAATGCATTAGTTAACGGTGGATTTGGTAAAGAAAAAGTTCAAACCGCACTTAAAGACCTAGGAATTGATGAAAATACCAGAGGTGAAAGCCTTTCTATAGAAACGCTTGGTAAGATATCAGAGGAATTATGCAAGTTAAAGTAAAAACGCCGGCAAAGATTAATTTAACACTCGAAGTTTTAGGAAAAAGAGAAGACGGATTTCACGACATTCAAAGTATTATGCAGATGATTAATCTGTATGATTATTTAACTATTGATGTTGAAAAGTCTGAAAAATTTGAAATTAATTTGGCGGGAGATAATCCTAACATTCCGTACAATGAAAAGAATATTGTTTATAAAGCAATTGTTTCATTTGTAGAAAGAACAAACTTAACATCGCATAAGTTTAATGTATACATACAAAAAAATATTCCGACAGAAGCTGGGCTTGCAGGAGGAAGTTCTGATGCTGTAGGTGCGTTTTTAGGTTTAAACTATTTGTTTAATAATCCTTTAAATCAAAAGGATTTACTTGAACTTTGTGCAAAATTAGGTTCAGACTTGAATGTAATTTTAATGGGTGGATGTGTTTTAGCAAACGGACGTGGTGAAAATGTTGCACCTTTACCGTTTGTTGAATATCCGGTGTCATTGATAAAACCTAATAATTTGGGTATCAGCGCAAAAGAAGGGTATCAAAAATATGCACAATTAAAAAATAAGCCTAAAAATGATAATACGCACAAAATGATTGAGCTTTTAAAGAAGGGCGATGATGTAAGACCGTTACTTTATAATGATTTAGAAACGGCAGTATATAATGATTATGAGCAATTGCAAAAAATTAAACAAGCAAATCAAAACGCAATTATGTCCGGTTCCGGCTCAACGTACTTTGTTTTAGATGAGAAAATTAATACCGTAGATAATTATTGGTTTAAAGAAGGCTTAAAAACAATTTCTACAGGTTGTGAAATTATTTAATCAAAAAGTAATCTATGAGTTTCTGTATTACGTTTGATAATATCTAATTCTTGTATGAAAATTTCTGCAGTTAATGCAATCGTTGCTTCAAACAGATGACCACCAATAATTTCGCATTTTTCGTTTGAAAAATTTCCGTGTATGTGAATGATTAAATCATCACCTTTTATTGTAACATTTCCAACAAGAGATGTGATTTCATGTCCGTTTTTAAATGTGAATATATCGTAATCTTGTTTTTTGCTGTTATACGTTCCGAGTTTTATATTATTGGCAAAACCGATACCTTGAATGCTTGCGCCTCTAATATTGTGTTCAATACAAAACTTTTTTATTTCTGTGCAAATTTCTTGACCGATATCAAGTCGTAAAATATAAGTGTCTTTTGATTTTTGGTAGTTTGTCATAGTTATTTACTCTTTTTCACTGCTGCATCGATTAGACCTTTGAATAAAGGATGAGGTCTTTCAGGGCGTGATTTGAATTCAGGGTGGAATTGCGATGCGACAAACCAATCAAGGTTCGGCAATTCAACCATTTCCATTAATTTCCCGTTTGGAGATTTACCTGAGAACACAAGTCCTGCTTTTTCCAAATCTTCAATGTATGCGTTGTTAACTTCGTATCTGTGTCTGTGACGTTCAAAAATTATGTCTGTTCCATAAGCTTTTCTTGCAACCGAATTTTTTCTTAAGTGACATTCGTATTGACCTAGACGCATTGTTCCGCCATAAGCAGTAACGTCTTTTTGATCTAACATTAAGTCAATGACAGGTTTTTCACATTCTTCTGAAAATTCTCTTGAATTTGCATCTTCGATACCTAATACGTGTCTTGCATATTCAATTACTGCGCATTGCATACCCAAGCATAAACCTAAGAACGGAACATTATTTTCTCTTGCGTATCTGATAACATTTAATTTGCCTTCAATACCTCTTACGCCAAAGCCTCCAGGAACTACAACGGCTTGAATTCCGCTCATTAATTCTTTGCATTTTTCGTAATCTACGCACTCTTCTGAGTTTATCCAGTGAATATTGATTTTTGCTTCGTTTGCATAGCCGGCATGTTTTAATGCTTCCACTACTGAAATATAAGCATCAGATAATTTTGTATATTTTCCTGCAATTGCTACTTCTACTGTGCGTTTTGGATTTTTAATTCTTTCAACAAGTTTTTCCCAAGATTTTAAATCAGCTCTCTTGTAGCAAGTTTGAAGCAGGTTCAAAACAACTGCCGCCATATTTTGATCTTCGAGTGCTAACGGAACTTCGTAAATACTTTTCATATCTCGACATTCAATTACGGCATCTTTTTGAACAGAGCAGAATAAAGCTAATTTTTCTTTTTCATCTTCAGGTAATGGGTAAGAAGTTCTGCAAACCAATATTTCAGGTTGAATACCATAACTTCTTAAAACATTTACACTGTGTTGTGATGGTTTTGTTTTTAATTCTCCTGATGTTGGCAAATATGGCAATAATGTACAATGTACTGAAATTGCGTTACCGATACCAATTTCTGTTTTAAATTGTCTAATAGCTTCAATGAATGGCAAACTTTCAATGTCACCGATAGTTCCGCCGATTTCAATAATCATAAAATCAGGTTTAAATTGTTCAGTAGCCTTATAAATTCTAGACTTAATCTCGTTTGTAATATGAGGTACAACTTGAACTGTTGCGCCAAGATATTCGCCTTTACGTTCTTTGTTAATTACTGTTTGATAAATGCTTCCTGATGTGACATTGTTAATTTGTGCAAAGTCGGCATCAATAAATCTTTCATAATGACCTAAATCCAAATCAGTTTCAGCACCATCGTTGGTTACAAAAACCTCGCCGTGTTGGAAAGGACTCATAGTTCCGGGATCGACGTTTATGTACGGATCAAACTTCTGAATAGCAACAGAAAATCCTCTGGCTCTAAGTAATCTACCCAAAGATGCACCAATGATGCCCTTGCCAAGTGAACTCACTACGCCACCTGTGATAAAAATATATTTTGTACCCATATTCCCCCTGATTTGATGATAGTTTTAAATAAAAAACTGCCGAATTGCAGTTATAAAAATAAGTGGGATATTTTGCTATCCCACTTTATAAATGTTGTTTAGTTGATTTTTGGAACTTTGAAGAAACCATTTTCTTCATCCGGAGCATTTGCCATAAGTTGTTCTTTTGTTTGTTCATAGTGAACAACGTCATCTCTCATAACATTTACAAAATCAATCGGATGAGATAACGGTTCAACGTTTGCTGTGTCAACTTCGTTCATTTGATCAACATATTTTAAAACATCGCCTAATTGACGAGTGAATTTTTCTTTTTCTTCTTCTGTAAGTTCTAAACGTGCAAGTTTTGCTACGTGTTCTACATCTTTAACTGTAATTGCCATTTCTTTTTCTCCGTTCGTTTGAAAAAATTATATCATGAAAATATTTTTGTGGCACGTGGTAAAATTCCCAAACAATAAGAGATAACAATCCCGTAGTTTGTAATAGGTACGTGCTTTTCTGTAGCAATAAGAATTCTTGATAAAACTTCTTTGCGGTTAGTCATACATGCCCCACAGTGGATTATTAAATCATAACCTGTGATATCAGGAAAGTCATGACCTGTATAATATTCACAAGTTAATTCTTTGCCCGTTTTTTGTTTTAATAATCGTGGAATTTTTACTCTTGCTATATCATCGTCAATAGCGTGGTGAGTGCAACTTTCCAAAAATAGAATTTTTGAGCCGTCTTTTAAACTTTCTATTGCATTAGCGCCTTTAATAAATTCGTTCAAATTTCCCTTTAATCTTGCAAAAAGTATAGAGAATGAGGTTAACGGAATTGATTCAGGTACAATTTCAGAAACGGTTTTGAATGCTTGTGAATCAGTTACAACAAGAGATGGCGGATTTTTTAAACTGTCCAATGCGTTTTGTAATTCGGATTCTTTTACAACGATAGAAATACAATTTGAATCTAATAAATCACGCAATGCTTGAACTTGCGGTAAAATAATTCTTCCTTTTGGAGCCTCTTTATCTATTGGTATTACAAGGATTACGGTAGATTTTGTATCTACAAGGTCGCCGACAATTTTCGGTGAATTAATAAAATCCTCAGGTAAAATTTTTATTAATTCCGCTTTGAATTTTTCGACAATTTTGTTATCTGTAACTGTTGAGGTTACCATAAAATCAGACTTTATATCCGGATTGTTGTCTTGCTTGTTGATAATGATTAAATAAGGAATGTTTAAATTTTTAAATTTTTCAATAATGTTGTTTTCAATAGAAGTAAGCTCATTTTTGTCTGTTATAAGAACCGCAATATCGCATCGATTAAGGATTTTTTGTGTTTTTTCAATACGTAATGCACCAAGTTGTGACGTATCATCAAGTCCGGCAGTATCAAGGAATGTAACAGGTCCTATCGGTAAAAGTTCCATTGATTTTTCAACGACATCAGTTGTTGTTCCTGCTGTGTCGGAAACAATAGATATTGCTTGATTAGTAATTTTATTTAAAAACGAAGATTTTCCGACATTAGTTCTGCCGAAGAGTCCGATGTGTAGACGTAATGATTTTAATGCTTTCATAGAATTCTCCTAAAATAATTATATCACGTAGGAGTTTTAAAGTGGAGAAAACGTGTAAAATGTAAAACGCAGATTAATTAAAAAAAAAGACTTGATTTTAAATTTATTTCATGGTAAATTCTAGTTACGCAGTGAATGCGGGCTATTAGCTCAGGTGGTTAGAGCGCACGCCTGATAAGCGTGAGGTCCCAAGTTCGAGTCTTGGATGGCCCACCATTTAAAAAAGAAGTCTTAAATGACTTCTTTTTTTGTGCCAAAAAGAGGACATTTGGTGCATCTTGGCTAAACTCAGAGAATTGAAAATTTATAAATTTGTGAAAATCTAATTAAAAATGATTACAATTCTCTTTTTAAGATTTTTTTGACTTCAAAGTATAATAAAATTGCAGAAACAAAATGTTTTCTGCACTATATGTTTTGACTTTTTTTTATGCTACAAGTTTTAACAAATCTTTCACAGTTAAATTTTCATCATTTTTACCATTAATAATATCTTCAATAATGTTAGGTGGTAAAAATCTTAAGTTTTTGAATCTTTTATTATTTCCACTGATTTTTTCTTCTCTTGAAAGTTCACCATTTGCACATTTTTCATTAAACCAAAAACTTTGTACAATTGCATTTATTAGTTTTAAGTCATAGTTTGTTTTTCCTTGTATAATAATTTTATTTTGTTTTTGAGGAGTTAAAGCTATGTTTACACTATATTTTAGAGTCTCAAGTTGTTTTATATCGGAAATTAGTGGAACCTGTGTATTATTTATTATTGCTTTTAAGTATGAAATTATGTAGGCGAAATTATAAGTTATTTTTATTTCATTTAATTGAATGTCAATTCGATTAATAGAATTCCTAATAAAAAGTTTGTCACATTCGAAAGTATTGAACAAATTTAATATCTTATCTTGTGTAGAGATTGATTCATTTTCTACGTATTTTTGTAATGTTTTTTTATCTTGTATCAAATCGTGCAAACAATCTTTCACAAATGTTTCAATTTCTCCAGCAGGTAATTTTGTTATATTTCCAACTTTTTGGACTTTGTGCTTGTAAACCATATAGTATCTATACTTTTTGCCGTTTTTATTGCTATGACTAGGGCTCATTTTATTTCCAACATCATCAAATAACAATCCTGTCAACAATGACCCATCTTTAGAATATAATGCGTGCTTTTTGTTAGTTGCATTCTTTAATAATAAATTTTGAACAGTATTAAATGTTTCAATATCAATTATAGGTTTATGTTGACCATCATATTCTTTATCTTTATGCTTAAATTTTCCTATATAGACTTTATTTGAGAGCATTTTGTATAATAATCCTCTTGCTATTTCTTTGCCACTTCTACTTTTGATGTTTAGTTCTTTTAATTTACAAAATAATTTATCTACTGAACCAAACTCAAGATATAAATTAAAGATTTTTCTTACATTTTCGGTATAAGGTTCTTCTGGTATTAGTACATTATGTTCATCTTTTGTGTAACCGTAGGGCGGTTTTCCAAATATCCACAATCCCTTTTTTCTAGTTGCTTCAAATTTATCTCTAATTCTTTCCCCTGTTACTTCTCGCTCAAATTGTGCAAAAGAGAGTAAAATGTTTAACGTTAATCTTCCCATAGACGATGTGGTATTAAAATGTTGAGTAATGGAGACAAAACTGGCGTTGTGACTATCAAAAACATCAATAATTTTTGCAAAATCCATAATGGAACGAGTAAGCCTATCAACTTTATAAACAACAACTATATCTATTTTATCTTGTTTTATGTCTTCAAGAAGTTGTTTAAAAGCAGGACGCTCCATTGTTCCTCCTGAAAATCCTCCATCGTCATAATGAGTAGATATTAAACTCCAACCTTCATGTACCTGTGATTTTATGTATGATTCACAAGCTTCCCTTTGAGCATCAAGCGAGTTAAAATCTTGCTCTAAACCTTCTTCACAAGATTTTCTTGTATAAATAGCACATCTAATTTTTTTATTTACCATATTAATTAACTCCAAAAAATTTCTTACCATTCCAATGTGTACTTGTAATTTCATTTGCTATTGCAGATAAACTTTTATAGATTTTGCTGTTGTACTCATAGCCTCTATTTGTAACTATAACGGAATATTGTTTGCCATTAAATTCTCTAACTAGTTTTGTTCCTTTTGTTATTTTCAGAATTTTATTGTCTTTTAATATATTTTTCTTTTTGTCATATTCCAAAACAAGTTTGTCAATTTTACGTTGAACATCTTTAGATAAGCCACCATATTTTTTTGTCCATTCTAGTATTCTTTTTTGATAAATGTTTTCTTTCATGTTGTATCCTCTTAATACATTAATCACTCTATAAGGGTGATATATCAAGTCTTTTGATACAAAACGTGTCAGTATTATTTCTGCATTATGTAAAAATGAAAATATATGCATTTTTATGTATCAAGTTTTACATAATATTTTTCCAAAAAAATGCGAATATTATTACACTTAATATTTCTTAACTTTGTGTTTTCTGAATTTTTTGAAAAATTTTTTCTTGTGGATAGTGCGTTTGAGCCTACTTGTAAATTGATTTCAAAAAAGTTAAACAATTCATGAAAACTTTTTCCAAATTTTTATACGGATGCATTTTGCATACCGTAAAAAAATAAGGAGAAATAAAAATGAAAACTTCTCAAAAAGAGTTAACGATTCTCTACAAAAATCCAAACGAATTAAAATTGAATACAAGAAATTCAAGAACACACAGTAAAAAACAATTGCATCAGATTGCAAAAAGTATTGAAGCTTTCGGATTTAATAATCCAGTTTTAATAGATGAAGCTGATACAATTATTGCAGGACACGGCAGAGTTCTTGCAGCACTGGATTTAAATCTAGAGTTAGTACCAACTATTTGTTTGAAGGATTTAACTCAAGACCAACTTCGTGCTTATGTAATTGCAGATAATAAACTGGCTGAAAATTCAGGTTGGGACAAAGATATCTTAAAAATAGAACTAGACTACTTAATGAATCTTGAACCAGAGCTAAATTTTGATGCAACCATTACAGGTTTTGAACTTCCTGAGATTGATTTGATTATTAATCCTGAATCAATACAAGAGGCGAAAGACCAAAAAGAAGATGTTGAAGATTTCTTTAATACCGCTGTAAATATTCCAAAACGAGTGAATACAGGTGATTTATGGGAATTAGGTAAACATAAATTGTACTGTGGTAATTCACTAGAAGAAAGTAGTTATAAAACTTTGTTGGGTGAAGAACAAGCACAAGTTATCTTCTCTGATCCGCCATATAATGTTAAGATTTCAGGTATTACAAAACAACCTCAACATACTGAATTTGCTCAAGCATCTGGTGAAATGCCCCATGACGAATTTATTTCTTTTTTAAAAACTGCATTTAAACTTGAAGCAAAATACTCTGTTGATGGTTCCATACTCTCCATCGCCAGAAATTTTTCCATTTATTATTGCTTTTTTGACGGCAGAGAATTCGGTTCCCAATAGTGTTGGTTTATTAAAAGGTATTATATCATTTTTCATAAAATTTATCCTTTAATGTTTGTATAATTGTTTGTATTATTTTTGGAACAATGATTTACAAGACATTTTTTAAAGAAAATATGTTCTTCATCAAAGTCACTATTCTGACCAAGGTAATAAAAATATGGATCTGGATATTTATTATCATTATCACGTGTTGGATAGTATGAATACATATCAAACCCTTTAGAGGTTATAATTCTAGATAGTCCTTGCTCATAATTATAAATAATTTTTCTTTTATTTTTTTGTTTTTTTATAGAGTTGATAAAATCAATAAAAAATTTCTTTTGAAAAATATTTTTTGAAACAGATATAAAATAGGATTGTATATGTGG
>URRM01000007.1 GCA_900550295.1 uncultured bacterium | reverse complement strand
GGCAAAGCCCAGCGCCTCTTTTTTATTAAAATATAAATTAAAGCTTAAAATATCTTCGTGTAAAATATTCAGCTAAGGCAACAGAAAGAGCTGACATCATTATAATTTGGAAGGTTTCTTTCATAACGGTAAAATTGCAAAGCCAAAACATAAGTGCAAAAGAGCATATTAAAATTGTAAAAAACAGGTAATATTGTTCTTTTGTGTAAGATATTAAATTAGGTTTTTGAGAATTTTTAGGTGCCGGATTTGCACTTTCAATCTTACGTTCAGACATTATTTAAAATCCTTTATTATTTTGCCGTTCTTTTCAATTTTTACAATTTCGTTGTCAGAATTCCAAGTAATTGAGCCGTTGATTTGAACGTTGTGATAGTCATAAGTATTATCTATTAGTTTAAGCGCATTAATATTTTTTTTCAAGAGTCTTTTTACGATTGTATCTAAAAGGCTTGTACTTCCTGCAATTGTACCGTTTGAATCAGTAGCTTTTTCTCCGTCATAGAAGACATCTTTGTTGCAGAATTTCATTTGTTTTAAATCACTATCTGTAATTGGCAAACAGTCAGAAATTAGTAATACCTTGTTTGCAGGCTTTGTTTTTAAAACTAAATTAATTGTGTCGTCATTTAAATGTACTCCATCTGCGATAATTTCAGTGCAGATGTTGTCATTAATTAAAGCTGATAATGCTGTAGATTTGCTACGATGTGAAATTCCGCTCATTGCGTTAAATAGGTGTGTTACGCCTGTGCAATAAGTTAAATCTCCGCCAATACAGTGTCCGGCTTGAATTTTTATGCCTTTTGAAATTAAATATTTTCTTAATTCTGCATCGTTATCTAATTCAGGAGCGAGAGTCACTATTTTTATTATGTCGTCTTCAATTTTTTGATAATTCTCAATGGTAACATCTAAAAATTGAGTTTCGTCATGTATACCTTTTTTAGCCGGATTTAAGAAAATACCTTCAATGTGCACCCCTAATAAATCAGCCATATCTTCTGTTTGAAGCTTTTGAGCCTTCTTGAAAATTACGATTTGTCGTTTGATGTTTTCAACACTATCAGTAACCAGTGTTGGGAAAAAGCCTCCAATACCGTGTTTTAAAAGTGTTTTTGCCAATTCTAGCACTTCTTCAACAGAGCAAATGGAAAAATCAATACCAAAAGCCCCGTGAAAATGTTGTTCAATAATTAATTTGCTTTGTCTTAAATTTTGCATTATTTACCAAAAACCTTTGCAGCTTCTTCTCTATCATCAAAGTGAATAGTTTTGTCCTTCAATATTTGATAATCTTCGTGTCCTTTGCCGGCAATAATGATAACATCGTTTTCATTGCTTATGTTTTTCAATAGAGCAATAGCGCTACCTCTGTCAGGTTCTACAACAACTTTGTCTGTGTCAACAGATTTGAAACCTGCCATAATGTCTGAAATAATTTGATCCGGATTTTCACTTCTTGGGTTGTCACTTGTTACAACAACTTTGTCAGAAAGTCTTTCTGCAATTGCTGCCATTTTAGGGCGTTTGGTTGCATCTCTATCACCACCGCAACCGAATAAGCAGATTAAGTTTCCGCCTTCTGGAGTAATTTCTCTACCGGCTTTTAATACATTTTCCAAACCGTCTGGAGTGTGCGCATAATCTACTATTACCATTGGCTTTTTGTGTACAATTTCAAATCTACCTGCAACACCTTTTACATTTGCAAGTGCTTTTGCAGCCTCTTTAACGTCAAGTCCTTGTGTAATTGCAACGGTAAGAGCGGCAAGAACGTTGTAAACACTGAACATTCCATTCATATGAAGTTGAACCGGGAATGATTCATCTTTTGTTTTTAATGTGAAAGTTGCGCCTTCTGTTGTAAATTCAACGTTTTGAGCCATGACATCTGCAGATTTTTTTACGCCGTAAGTAAGAACTCTAACTCCATTCGGAATAACACTCAAAAACCTTTCAGCGTATTCATCATCAGCATTAATTACTGCAAAACCGCCTTCTTTCAAGCCTCTGAAAAGAATTGCTTTTGCTTCAAAATAGTTATCCATTGTAATATGGTAATCTAGGTGGTCTTGAGTTAGGTTTGTAAGAACGGCACCTTTAAAATCGCAATTGCCTACACGTCTTTGTTCTAGAGCATGCGAGCTAACTTCCATTGCAACGTTATCAATATGATTTTCAAATTTGATTTTATGTAATAATCGTTGTAATTCAGGAGCTTGAGGTGTTGTGTGCTTAGCCTCTCGGTAAGAGTCTTTAGAGTTTAATTTGTAGCCTAAAGTACCGATTAAAGCACATCTTTTATTAACATCTTCGAATATTTTTTGAATAAGATGTGTAACAGTTGTTTTTCCGTTTGTACCAGTAACACCGATTAAATTGATAGATTTTGAAGGTGAGTTATAAAAAGCATCAGCAACATCCGCTATTTGGTGACGAGTTGATTTAACTAGAATTTGCGGTAAATCACTGTCTAATTTTCTTTCAACCATTAAAGCTATAGCGCCGTTTTCTTCCGCCATTTTTGCATATTCATGACCATCTGTATTTTCTCCGACAAGACAGATGAACAAATTGCCATTGTCTGTTGTTTTTGAATTGTATGAAAGTCCGGTTATGTTTACATTTTGGTAATTAATTTTTTCGCAATCAAGATTTTTTACTAATGTATCTAAATCCATTTTTTATAACTCCTTTTAATCCTTTTTATTTTTTTTAGAATCCTCTGTTCCAACTTTGTCAGGTTTTAAGTTTAAGATACGTGCTGTTTGAGATGCAACTTCCTTGAAAATAGGCGCTGCGATTGTACTACCCCAAACTTCACCACCTTGAGCCGAGTCAACAGTGATGTAGATTAACACTTGAGGATCTGTAGCAGGCAAATAGCCTACAGTTGATGTGTAATAATATTTTGTATAACCGCTACCGTCTTCTTTTGGTTTTTTAGATGTACCAGTCTTGGCAGCAACGTTATATTTATCCATTTTGATAGGTGATTTACTGTTGTTAATACTAGTCATAAGAAGTTCTGTAACATCTTTGGCTGTTTCAGGTTTTAAAACTTGAGTGTAGTGAATTTTGTTTTGTGCTTCATCTTGGGTGTATTTTATTACGTGAGGTGTAATTCTAACGCCATTGTTTGCAAGGGCTGAAATAGCTGCAACCATTTGCATTGCAGTTACAGAAGTACCATAACCGTAACCCATTGTAGCGTGGTCAGATGAATCCCATTTGTTTGCAGGTTTTAAAAGACCTCTAGATTCACCCGGAAGGTCGATTCCGGTTCTTTCACCAAATCCGAATTTTTTCAACATGTCATAAAATTCTTTAGAGGACATTAATTGAGCGACTTTTACTGATGCAACGTTACTTGAGTGCTCAAACAAGTATACAAGTGAAATCATCCCAGGGTTTGGGCGTTTTTTGTAGTCATAGTTTTCAATTTCCCACCAACCTACTTTAATTTTACCTGTATCGTTGATTTTTGAATTTTTGTTTATTTTTCCTAAATCCATTGCCGATGCAATAGTGATAATTTTGAATGTTGAACCGGGAGGGAATACGTCAGTAAGAGTCCAGTTTTTAATTTGATTATAAGTTGCTTTTTTGTAATTGTTTGGATCGTAATAAGGATAAACAGCGTAAGCTAAGATTTCTCCGGTTCTGGGATTTGTTACAATTGCTGTACCTCTAAGCGCTTTTCTGCTTGTTACAACCTTCATCAATTCCTGTTCACAAACGTGTTGAATTGCGGTGTTTATGGTTAATGTTACGTCTTTACCCTTCATTGGGCGAGTTGTTGCAAGAGGATCTGTTGAAAAATCGTAAATGATGTCACCTTTTGGTGTTTTTTCAATTTGCGTGCTTCTTTCAATAAGCTCTAATTTGTCACCGGCTGTTTCTTCAACACCTGCTGCAATGTCCGCATCAAAGTTATAATAGCCTAAAACGTGTGCTGCCATTGCACCTTGAGGGTATACACGAATACTTCTTTTATCCATTGGAATTTCTCTTAGGTGTAATTTTGCAATTTCATCGTGTGTTTGTCTGTCAACGCCTTTTTTTAGAGAAATCATAATGTTTTTTTGCTTTAAGCGCTTAACCAAAGTTGATTTCGGCATTTTTAGAATAGGAGCAAGCATATTTGCAAGCTCTTCAGGAGTATGTTCATAGTCCGGAGTTCTAGCGTAAATATCAAATAGAACTTTATCTGATGCTAGTTTTATGCCATTTCTGTCATAAATGTCGCCACGCAATACAAAACTTTGTGCGCTACGTTGTTTTTTTGCTTTTATGCGTAATTTTTTCAAATCAATTATTTGTATAAAGAATAAGTGTATAATCAAACCAATTGCAAACACAGCAAAAGCGACTTGCCAACAACCCAATCGTCTGTCAAAAGATTTAATTTTTTCGTCATTTAAGTTTTTTCTGCGTTCCAATGTCAAAACTCCTTACAATAATTGTATCATAAGGATAATCAAATATAAAAATCGTAAAGAAAAGTTACTTAAAAACTAGTAGCCAATTGCCCAATTTAAAACTTTTTGGTCAGTGTCGGCTTTAGCAACATTTGCAGTATCAACTTCAGTAACTTCGATAACTTGTTTTGCTTTTGATAACAAGTTGTTTTTTTGCATAGACTTGTCAACATTGTTGAAGGATTTCAATCTGTCTAATTGGTTTTCAAGTTCAGAATTTTCGTCATTTAAAACAACTGTTTCACGGCTGATTTTATTTAGAGTCATTTCATTTGCTGTTGCAAAATAATAGCTAACTGTAGTTATTGCAATTAGTGCTATTAACATGATACATAATGTGAAATTTAATTTTCTGATTGCCATTTGTCGTTCGTCATCCTCTTGTTCAAAGACACCTTCGATTACGGTTTCTTCCGGAAGTTCAAACTCATAGCTTTCAAGTTCATTAAATTCGTTATAATTTAAGTGCAAAATTTCTTGTTGCAATTTTTATTTTTCCTACCCGAGATTCTAATACACATACCCACATCTTCAATTTTATTTTTTAATGAACCTTGCCACTCTTAGTTTGGCACTTCTTGAAGGTGGGTTTATTCGTAGTTCTTCTTCACTTGCAGTTATTGGTTTTTTGTTAACCAGTTCAAGTAGTGGGGGCTCACAAGTACATATTAACTGTTCTCTAGGACAGTGGCACTTTGCCGAATGATATTTGAACTGCTCTTTTACAATTCTGTCTTCAAGTGAATGAAAACTTATTATACTTATTATAGCACCATAATCTAATAAATCCAACACATCATTCAAAGTATTTTTAATATTTTTTAACTCATTATTAACTTCAATTCGAATGGCCTGAAATACTCTTGTAGCCGGATGTATACGGCTTTTTACAGGAGGTGTTGCTTCTTTGATAATTTGTGCTAATTCAAGGGTTGTATTTATTGATTTTACATGTCTTTGGGCGACAATAGCTTTTGCAATTCTCTTTGAAAAATGTTCTTCACCGTATTCACTAAAAATACGTACCAAATCCTCTTCCTTATAGCTATTCACGACATCGTAAGCGCTAAATTCTGCGTCTTTATTGAATCTCATATCTAATGGTGCATCTTTTGTAAATGAAAAACCACGTTCTTGTTTTGTTAACTGATGGTACGAAGCGCCCAAGTCAAAAAGGATTCCGCCTGTTATCTTTTTTATGTTTAAATCTTGTAAAACTTTCTTAATATTTGTGTAAGAGTCTTTTACTATTGTTAAATTTTTGTAATCTTTTAATTTTTCACGTGAATAATTTATGGCATCATCATCGATGTCAAAAGAAATTAATTTTCCATTTGGTTGAATCCTTTGTAAAATTAATTCACTGTGACCGCCTCCGCCAAGTGTTGCATCCACGTAAATTAAGCCGTCTTGACAATTTAGAGCGTCAACGGCTTCATGTTTCATAACTGTATAATGATTAAATTCTTGCATAGAAGAATTTTAACATAAATACGATTAGTGTGTATGAACTAATTCATCTAATACGCTTGGAATGATTACGCAAGCGGCATAAACAATAAATCCGAGAGTAAGTACTGAGAGTGTAAACATAGGTGGGGCTCCTGTTTATTTAACAATATATAAATTCCACATGTGGGCTATTTTTAAACTTATCCATTTGGGTTATAATACTTCGTGTTATGGAAAATAAAATTAGGGCTATGTTCACAAATCTATGTTGCTCAAGGTGCAAAGCGGATTTTGACGAAAATTCAATAAAGGTCATAAGAGAAGAAGACTCTATGCTTGTTGTAAAACTCTTTTGCAACAAGTGTGGAAAAACTTTTGGTACCGCTTTTCTTGGAGTTTCTGATTTGGAAGATGTTAGCGAAAAAGAAAAATCAAAAGTTGCGTTAAGAATGCAAGAAGATTTACCACCTATCTCAAAAGACGATGTGTTAAATGCACACAACTTTATTAAAAATCTTGATGAGCATTGGGCACAATATTTGCCGGAAAAAGATTAGTTTACATCCTTCATAAGTGATATTGTTTCAGTTAATTCTTGGTGTAAATAGGTAAGTTGTTCGTTAATATATTGAGGTGTGTACATATAACCTTCTGTTTGATATGGAAGGTATTTGTTGTAAACCATTGCTTCATTTCTTATTGCGACAACTGCTCTTGCTCTGTTTGCAACCGTAATTAGAGCATCATAAGCCGGATAAAATCTTTCAGGTGCATCTTGATATTTTTTGCGTAAATATTCTACATTGTCGTACAAATCGTTTGCACGGGCAGCAAAAAGTTGTTCATTTTCTTCGTGTTCGATTGAATAAAGTAAGCGTTCAATATTAGGTAGCAGTTGATTTATGTCGTTTGCAAAAGCTGAAACTTTTTCTTTTTTTAGAATAACATTTACATAAGTCGGATTATCTCTGGGTACAGGTTTGTAACCCTTTGAAACGTTAAATGCATCTACCGATTTAAACTGTGGACGTGCAGTTTGAGGGACATATCGTTGAAAACGTTCGGTCAAGTCAGGTAAATCACCTCGATAACCTTTAATATCTTCACCTGTTGCAGCGTCAATAACGCAGTAGCCTGCGTTTGCGGTAAAAATAAATAATGAAAATATTAGCAAAATAATTTTCTTCATACCAAAATTATACTTAATTTTTGTAAAAAGTCATACATTATAAAGTTTATTTAGTATAATAAGTTTATGAAAATTTGTGTAATTCCTATTGATAACAGACCGGTTTGCTATAATTTGTTTAAAGATATAGCTGAAATTGATGAAAGTATTGAACTTTTTATTCCTGAGCGAAGTTTGCTTGGTGATTTAACAAAAAGTGCTGATATAAAAGGGCTTTTCAAGTGGTTGAAGCAAGTTCCTCAAGTGGATGCAATGATTTTGTCTTTAGATACAATTGCCTACGGAGGCTTGATTCCTTCTCGAAGATGTCCGGAAACTTTTGATGAAATTAAGGCAAGAGTTGAAGAATTAAAAGAAATTTTGAAAGAAAAACATTCTCAAATTTACGCTTTTTCAAGCATAATGCGCATTTCAAATAACAATATTAACCAAGAGGAAAAAGAATATTGGAATAAATACGGTAAAAAGATTTTTGATTACTCATATCAAACGCATAAATTGGGGTGTGAAAGTTGTATTGAACGTTTAATTCCGGATGATATTATAGACGATTATTTGAATACAAGAAAACGCAATTTTGAGATTAATAAATTATACTTAGAATGGCAAAAAGAAGGTCTTTTTAACACATTGGTATTTTCAAAAGACGATTGCGCAGAGTATGGTTTTAATGTTCAAGAGGCTCAGGCATTGGAAAAACTTGGAGGTTTTACAAAAACAGGTGCTGATGAAATACCATTAACGCTTTTTGCAAGAGCTATTCAAGGCGAAATGAAGGTATCTGTTGAATTTACAGAACCTGAATGTAAAAATTTAATTTCAAATTATGAAGACGTATCGATTGAAAAGTCAGTAATGGGACAACTTTCGTTGGCTGATATTGAGGTTGTTGAACCTGCAATGGCTGATTTGAAACTTATCGTAAACAACTTTAAAGAATATCAGGGCGAAATTGTTATGAAGCGCCCAACAGAGCCCTATTCAGGAAACTTTAAGTTAGAAAATAACGTTATGATTGCAGATGTTCGAAATGCAAATGGCGCCGATAACGCTTTCGTAGAACATTTCATAAATTTAAAAATGCCTGAAAATTTTTACGGATATTCAGCTTGGAACACATCCGCAAACACATTGGGTAGTTTGTTATGTGCAGGAAAAGTTAAATTTTTAGCTAAAAAATATAACCATAAAGCATTCCAAAAACTTGAAACTATAAGGCTTTTAGATGATTGGGCTTATCAAGCAAATGTAAGACAAACTTTAACCGAGCCTTGCGAAATTGATATGAGCGAATATGAAAACAAAGTTGCTAATTTTACAGGTGCAAAGTTTGATATAGAATATTCTTATCCTTGGAATAGATTATTTGAAATAGAGGTCGGTATAAAATGAGTTTTATTACAATAATATTACTGGCTGTGGCACTTTCAATTGATGCATGTGTCGTATCGTTTGCGCATGGGCTTGTTTTACCGGATAAAAGAGTTCGAAATTCTTTAATGTTAGCACTTTTTACGGGTGTTGCACAAGGTATAATGCCGACAATTGGTTATTTTTCAACGCAAGTTGTTTATAAATATGTAGCTCCTGCAAGTAAATGGCTGGTTTTCGCAATCTTCTTGTATTTAGGTATAAAATTTATTCAAGAAGCTTTTGAAAAAGATAAAGAGATTCCTCTTTGTTTATCGTTGCAATGCCTGTTTATGATTGCAATAGCCACAAGTATTGATGCTCTTGCCGCCGGAGTAAGTATTTCTCTTACAAAAACACCTATTTTGTTTCCGGCATGTTTAATTGCTTGTACGACATTTATGTTTGCTATTTTGGGATATTGGTCAGGTTGCTGTTTGAAGAAGTTTTCAACAAAGTATTTGGAAATTTTTGCAGGCTTAGTTTTAATAGCATTGGCATTAAAATCGTTATTTTAAATTGAATATCTTTGTTACGTAACTTAGGATAATTGCCATTTCACAAAAATCTATTATTATATTAATATGTCGCAACGAATGAATTATTATGAAATTTTAGGGGTGGAACCGGATGCATCAAACGATGTGATTAAATCTGCATACAGAAAATTAGCCCGAAAATATCATCCGGATATTGCCGGTGAAAGCGGTGTTGAAAAATTTAAAGAGGTTACGGAAGCTTACGAAACACTTTCTGACGAAACCAAAAGAAAACGTTATGACATACTTTTGGGAATTTTCAATTATAACAAATCGACTGCAGACAGAGCGACACAAAAAGAGGCAAAAAAAGCTTACCAACAAACAGCAAGACAAGAGGAAGTGTTTAAAAGTGCAGATTCAAGAGAAAAAGCACCTAAAAAAGAAGAAACAAATAATTTTCAAAATATATTTAATGAATTTTTAGACGGGTTAAAAGCTAAACCTCAACAGGAACAAAAGCCAAAGCAAAAATCAGAACACAGACCTGTTAACGGTTCAAACATAACAACAGATGTTGTAATTTCAATGATTGAAGCAATGAGTGGTGTGTCAAAAACAGTCAATATTTTGTCGACTCAAGAATGTACAAATTGCCACGGAAGACCTTTTGCTAACGGTATGAGTTGCCCTGTTTGTGATGGAAAAGGGGTAGTTTCGCAACACAAAAAAATTACCGTAAAAATTCCTGCAAATGTAAAACCAAATTCTAAAATAAGAATTCCGTCAGAAGGTAATAAAGGTTCTTACGGTGGCAAAAATGGTGATTTATATTTGAATGTTGTTATAGAAAACAATTCAAATTTCAAATATGAGGATTTGAATGTTCTGTTTACAATTCCAATCACTCCGCCGGAAGCTGTTTTGGGTACAACTATTAACGTTCCGACTTCATCGGGCAATGTGTCTATGAAAATTATGCCAAAGACAAATTCAGGACAAAAATATCGCCTTGCAGGTTTAGGTTTAACTAAAGGTGACAAAACAGGCGATATGATTGTAACTGTTAATATTGAAATTCCTAAAAATCTTTCATCAGAAGAAATTAAACTGTATCAAAAGCTCCAAGAGCTTGCATCTGAACGTGACAGAGTCTGATTATAGATTGTGAATAGCGTTTTCGTCTTTGTTTTCTTCAATTTGAGCAGATTCAGCGTTTTCCGCTGATTTTTTCATACTTTTTTTGCTTTTGTGCCATAACACAATGAAGAATATCACAATTACAACAGATACGGCAAGAATTACAAGTTCCAAATATTGCTTAATCCATTCACCGAAAATCATTAAAACAATACTTACAAGGAAAAATCTTCCTGCTCTGCCGAAGAAACTTGCAACTGTGAAGTGCCATACGTTCATACCTAAAACGCCACTTGCGATTGTGAAAACTTTGTATGGAATAGGAGTGAATCCTGCGAAGAATACAGCAATTGAACCGTATTTATCATAAAGAGCTTCTACTTTTTCAAATTGTTCAGGATTTTTTCTGAAAATCCAGTTAAATACAGGTCTTCCACCAACATAACCAATTAAATATCCGATTAAACCACCTAAAATAGAAGCGATAGAGCATACAGTTGCGTACCATAATGCTTTTTCAGGTTTAGCCAAATCCATAATGATTAATAAAAAGTCAGGAGGCGGAACTAAAAAGAAACTTTCAATGAAAGAATTTAAGGCTAATCCCCAAGTTCCAAATTGTTGAAAATATTGTATCATTGCGTGAAAATCTAATAATTCGTGCATCTTATTCCTCTATTAATTCATATAACGTGTTTGATTCTTGGATACTTACGTTATTTTGAGGGATAATCAGAACTTTTGCAACAACAGTTCTGTTGTGATATTCAATCTTGATGATATCCCCAACTTTAAGTTGTTTTGATGGTTTTGCAGGATTGTCATTAACTAAAACCCTGCCCATATCAGAAACTTCATTTGCAACAGTTCTTCGTTTTATAAGTCGTGAAACCTTTAAATACTTGTCTAATCTCAAAATTTGTACCCTTTCCGTAAAATATTAACATGAATATTTGCATTTTTCCATGATATATTATAAAATAGTAAATAAAAGGATAAGAAATTTTATGGATTCGACAGTCAGTACGATATTTAATTTATTTGTAATTTGCTTTTTATTATTATCGAATGCGTTTTTCGTTGCATCAGAATTTTCAATGGTGAAGGTTCGTAAAACAAGAATGGAAGAACTTTCTAAAAACGGTAATTCTACGGCAGACGTTGCATTGGAGCAAATTAATGATTTAGACAAATTTGTAGCAGCGGTTCAATTGGGTGTAACAATCTCAAGTATCGGTTTAGGTTGGGTTGGTGAAGCAACATTGGCTCATATTATAGAACCGATATTCAGCTTTTTACCTCACTTGGCTCAAGGTGTAGCAACTCATACAATCTCAATTTCAATAGCATTTGCTTTAATTACATTCTTGCACGTTGCTATTGGTGAATTGGTTCCAAAATCAATTGCATTACAATATACAGAAGCAACAGCTCTTTTTGTTGCAAGACCGATGAGTATAATTTCAACTCTTTTCCATCCGTTTATTTGGTTATTGAACGGTTTTGGAAACTTGTTGTTGAAGATGATGAGAATTCCTCATCCAAAAAGCTCTTTAGCTCACTCAACTGAAGAACTTGACATGTTGGTTGATGCAAGTTTTAAAGAAGGTGTTTTAAACGAAACCGAAAAAGAAATGTTGCACAATGCTTTCAAATTTTCGGATTTAACAGCAAAAGAAGTAATGATTCCTCGTACAGATATGATTTGTATTCCGAAAGACATTACGCTTGAAGAGTTGAATCATTTAGTAAGCGAAAATCAATACACTCGTTATCCAATTTACGAGGAAGATATTGACCATATTATCGGTTTTATACACGTAAAAGACCTTTATGCAGCAGCATTAAAGGGTGAAAAATTTGATATCGAAAAATTAAAACGTCCAATATTGTTTGTTCCTGAAACAATCACAATGGACAATATCGTTTTAGAATTCAAAAAATGCCAAGGTCAAATGGCAATCGTATTTGATGAATACGGCGGAACTGCCGGTATTATTACACTGGAAGATGTATTTGAAGAAATCTTTGGTGAAGTTCAAGACGAATTTGACGGGGTTGAAGAAGTTGATATCAAAGAAATTGGCGAAAATACATTCGAAGCAAACGGTATGCTAAGACTTGATGAAATGGCAGAGTTCTTTGGTGAAGACGAAGAAGAATATGAAGAAGAAGACGTTGACACAGTTGGCGGTGTGATTCTTAAATTCTTAGGCAGAATTGCTCAAATGGATGATTCGGTTTTTTGGAAGAATTTGACTCTTCAAGTTAAAGGGATTGACGGTGTGAGAATCACAAAAGTCTTAATTGTTCGCCATATACCTGTAGCTGTTGAACAAGGCGAAAAACAAGAAAATTAGTTTTTAATAAATAATAAAAAATAAGTCCTTGTAAAAACAAGGGCTTATTTTTTTGTATAAACTTTAAATTTTTAACCTGCTTTTCTTAATTCAATTTCAATAAGTTTTACAAATTCACTTACCAAAGTTGAATTCCATTTCTTATTTGCATCAGCTTTAATTACATCTAGCGCTTCATAAGGTGAAAGTGCTTTTCTGTAAATTCTAGGTTCTGTCAATGCAAAATAAGCATCAATAATCAAAATAATTTGTGAAGATAATGGAATATCATTACCTGCCAATTTATTCGGATATCCTGAACCGTCCCAGTTTTCGTGGTGTTTTTCAATGATTGGAATAATATCTTTTACGTTTGAAATTGGTTCTAATAAGTCATGAGCCGCTAAACGTGGGTGATTTTCAATGTACGCACGTTCTTCATCTGTCAATGGACCGTCTTTTTGTAAAATTTCTTGTGGCAACATTAAGTTACCTACGTCATACAACAACATTGCAACACGAAGCTTGTCCGCATCATCTTTTTCAAGTTCAAAACGTCTTGCAAGAGTTGTAGCCATAACCACCTTAGATTTTGAAGAACCTAGTGTGTGTTGAGGGTTATAAGTTGTTGCAAGTGTATCTGCAACCGAATATAATGTATCTTTTGGATTTGAATTTTGTTCGATTGCCATTTGCAATTTCTTAATCAAATCGTGTTTAACTTCATCAGAAACGTTAATTCTACCTGTTGCAAGAATATCGTTAAACGCATTAAGGGCAACTTCTTGCCAAGAAACTTCCGAAATTGGAGTTGCCAGTGTAACTTGGTTTCTGCCGTTACGTTTTGAGTGATACATAGCTTGGTCTGCAAGTTCCATCAATTCTTCTACGTTGTTTGCGTGTTCCAAGAAGGTTGCAACACCTAAACTTGCGGTAATAGTGCCGACTGTTTCAATCGGAGTTGCTTCAATTGCTTTTCTTATACGTTCAGCGGCAATCATTGCACCTTTTGAATCAATCCCCGGAAGAAGAACGTCAAATTCTTCACCACCAATACGAGCCGGAACATCAATAGAACGAGCATTTTGCTTTAATACGCTTGCAATTTGTTTAATCGCCAAGTCACCATAAACGTGTCCGTATTTATCGTTGATTTGTTTCAAATGGTCTAAGTCAATACCGATAATTGAAAATGGTTGTTTTTGACGATTTGCACGAGTAAATTCTTTTTCGATTGAATCTTCAAAATAACGGCGGTTGTACAATGTTGTTAACGGATCTGTAACCGCTTGTTCTCTAACCATTTGGAATAAGTCTGCAATTGTAATTGCAAGTTCAATTTGTTGAGCAAAAATGTTTAAAAAGTCCAACTCAGCTTCTGTTGCTTCCAATCGTTGAGATAAAACGATTAAAATGCCAAAGTGGTTCATTTTTGAAAGCGGAACTAACATAAATGAACGGCAAGAAGTTTCGCTAAGAAGGTCTTCAACTTTATCTTCCGGTAAATCAGGAGCTATAGAATTCAAACCTGCTCTTAAATCCGTACTTTGTAAAATTTCTTTGTTTCTTAAAACAGCCTTTATGATAGAGGCTTGTTCGAAATTCATACGTTGAGTATTTATAGGTGTTTCAAGGTGTTGATTGATTTCATCAAAAAGATTACCGTTTGAACTTGCCATTACAGTGAAATATTCGCCGTTTTCATCGTTACGACGTTGTAAAATGCAAGAGTGCAAGTAACCCAACTCTCCTTGAAGGTTGTTAACCGTTGTGTCTAAAATACTTGAAAGCGGTTTTGAAGAGTTCATCATTTCCCATATGTGTTGCAAAGTCAACATACGACGGTTGGCTTCGTTCAACTCATTTGTACGTTCTTCAATCTCTTGTTCAAGTTGTGCGTTACGTTCATATATTTCCAGAAAATCTTTTTTACCGCTGTATAAGTGGTTTTCTATTTCGCTAACTTGGTTTGTGAATTCTTTAAATTTATCAAAAATGCCCATAGAGTGCCCTCAAAATTGTTTCTTCATTATACAACATTTATTCCAATCCGTAAAATATTTGGTTAAGTTTGTTTAAATTTTTATGACTTTTTAAAATTTATCATTAAACATATCATACAGAAATATGAAATTTCAATAAGAGTGTTCATTAAAACGATGTCTATATTGTAAAATGTAATTGGAGCGAGGATATAAAATTGTTTGAATCATTAAGAGTTGGACCGCAACTTACACCTAAAAATAATCAAATAATTAAGCGCAACGAGGATGAAGAAGCTAAAAAGAAAGCTAATGAAGCTGAAGGCGAGGCAAAACAAGGTTCTAACCTTGCTCAAAGTCGTGGCTTGAAATATGTTGAGGATTTACAAAACGGTAAACACCCTCAAAATCCTAATGTTGGCGGTAATAATTACGCTTACAACAACCAAGTTCAAAATGCGCAAATGGCTCGTCCTATGGCAAGACCAATGCAACGCCCTATGAATAATCAAATGGGTGTTGGTATGAATCGCCCAATGGGTTCAGGTCAAATGGCAAGACCTATGGGTGGAGTTCAACAACCGGTTCAATCGCAAGCTACAGCTCCTATCGCAGGTGCTTCTCAAACAAAAATGATTAGCCCTAAAATCAACATTGCTCAAGTAATTGGTGATTTTAAAAACACTGCTCGTGCTATCGGAACTCCTGAAGATATTTACGAAGAAGTCGATACATATTTAGGACTTGTTGAAAAGACTACAAAAAAAGATACTCCAAACGTTAAAGCTGTTCAATCAAACTTACGTAACGCGGCAGGACTTTTGGATAAATACATTTCAGATACTTTAAACAAAGATTCAAAAGTAGTTGAAAACTGGGTTGAAGCAATATTCTTGCAACAAGTTGATTACAAATACAATACAGAAGATGTGAATGAAGCGTTCTTGGTTAAAATGCCTGAGGATAAAAAAGCAGAAGAACCTTCTCAAACTCAACCGACACAAAATGCTGAACCTCAAAAACCACAAATGGATAGCGAGTTAAAGCAATTATTCAAAGACGGAAAATTCGCATCAAAAGCTAAAGACAGCGTTACTGCATTAAACACTTTTGAAAGAGCAATAAACAGAGCAATTGAAATCGGAGATAAAGAATCTCAAGCAAAAATTACTTTTGAAGTTGCGCAAGTTTATGACCATGATGATGATTTACCAAGAGCTTTAGATAATTATAACAAAGCAATTGAAACAACTACAGATAACAACGTAAAAGTTAAAGCGCACTACTCAATGGCGCAAATATACGACGATGTAAAACAATTCAAACCTGCAATTGAACACTATATGGCTGCAATTTCATTTGCCGGTGAAACAGACAACTTCAAAGCTCAAACACAATCTTTGACAAAAATCGGTAATATGTACACTGACAAATATGACAAAGAAGCGTTTAATGTTTATGAAGATGCAAAAACTGTTGCAGATGAAAGCAAAGATGCATCAGTAAAAGGTTATGTTTCAAGTTCAATTGCAAACGCTTACAACAAATTTAACAAACCTGAAAAAGCAATGCGTTACTACTCAGATGCAGTTAAGAACTATAAACAAGCCGGTTCTGATGAAAAAGTTGCAATAAATTATAAAAAAGCAGGTGAATTAATGCAAGATTATCAAAGAATGGATAAAGGTAAAAACCTAATTCAAAAGGCAATTTTGTACGCTAAGAAAGCAAATAACGACAATTTAGTTAAGGAATTAGAAAAAGATTTACAAGTTGCATAAAAGAAGTAAAAAAAAATAAATACGCAGAAAAACAAACTCTCACATTTTTCGAGAGTTTGTTTTTAGTTTTATAAAACTTGCGCTTAGCAATTAGCCACGTAATTTTAGTTTTTTAACTAAAGCTCTGTAACCGTCTAAGTTGATATCTTTTAAGTATGCTAACAATCTTTTTCTTTTACCAACCATCATTAACAAACCACGTTTTGTAGAGAAATCTTTTTTGTTCAATTTCATATGTTCTGTTAAAGCAGTGATTTTTTGGCTAAGCATAGCGATTTGAACTTCAGCAGAGCCAGTATCTTTTTCATTAGCACCGAATTTTTTAACGATTTCTTTTTTGTTTTCTAAGTTAATTGACATATTCCGACTTTCCTTTATTTTTAAAAAATCTGTTTCTAAAGTCTATGATAGTATGTCAAGAAAAAAAATCAACACCTAATTTTACGCATGTAACAAAATTTGAAGATTAAGCTAAGTCAAGAATGTTAATTCTGCTTGCTTTGTTTGCGTTATTAGCGTGGAATAAGTATAAATCTAATTGTAAATCTTTTTTGCTTCTGTTAGTTGTGAATTCTTTTTTAATTAATTTGAATTCTTTTTCTTTTTCTTCGTATTTAGCATCAGTTTTGTCAAGGCTGTTGAATTTAGAGCGTTCTAATAAGAATACAGATGCAGCTTTGTTGTATGCTTTTAATTGTTCTTTATATTTAGCTTCGTAAATGCTTGCTTTTTCGTTTAATTCAGAGCGTCTAGCTTCTTGAGCTTCTTTCATCTTAGCGATTTTAGCTTCGCCAGGGTTTTCTTGTTTTGAAAATGGGTTTGAAGCATATGATGAAAATTGTAAAGCCATTTTAATTAATCCTCTAATTACTCTCTGTATATATATAAAGTATTTTTTGATTTAAAAATTGCCTTTTCAGTATTCATGCGGGTTTGAACTATTCAGGGTTGTACATGTTAAGTAATTCGATGATAAAAATTACTCGTTTTAAACTATTGTTTTTTGAAAGAAAGAATTTTATAGGTTTCATTTTGCAAATCCTCTAATCATCAAAACCTCCAAACCTCTTTTTCTCTTTTCGTGTTAAAATAAGGTTATGATTAATCGTTATTGTTTAGATAAAATGAAACAAATTTGGGAAATGCAATCCAAGTTTGAATATTATTTGAAAGTAGAGCTTGCTGTTTGTGAAGCATATGCGCAAATGGGCGAAATTCCACTTGATGTGTTAGAGCAAATAAAGCGTGATGCAAAGTTTGATTTAAAACGTATTGACGAAATTGAATCAGAAGTTCACCATGATGTAATTGCGTTTTTAACCTGCGTAAATGAGAGTTTGGGTGAAAATGCAAAATATATGCACAAAGGCTTAACAAGTTCTGATGTAATTGATACGGCATATGCTCTTCAATTTAAAGATGCCTCACAAATAATTTCTGATGATTTGGTAAAAGTTATTGTAACTCTAAAAGCAATGGCTAAAAAATATAAAGATACTGTTTGTATTGGGCGTTCTCACGGAATTCATGCAGAAGTTACAACTTTTGGGGTAAAACTTTTAAACTGGGTTGATTCGTTTGAAAGAGCCTATAAAAACTTTTTAATTGCAACCGAAGATATCACAATGGGGCAAATTTCAGGTCCTGTCGGAACATACAGTAACGTGCCAATGGAGGTTGAAACTCTAACTTGTGAAAATTTAGGCTTGAAATCAGCCAGAATTTCAACTCAAGTAATCTCAAGAGATGTTTATGCCCGATATATGAATGAATTGGCAATGATTGCAACAGTAGTAGAACAATTTGCAACAGAGATTAGAAATTTACAGCGAACAGAAATTTTTGAAGTTCAAGAAGGTTTTTCTTCTCGCCAAAAAGGTTCTTCTGCAATGCCTCACAAACGGAACCCTGTTTTGTGTGAAAATTTGTGCGGACTTGCAAGAGTTGTGAAAGGTAATGCTGCAACTGAAATGCAAAATGTTGTTTTGTGGCATGAAAGAGATATTTCACATAGTTCTGCAGAGCGTATAATTTTCCCTGACAGCACAATCCTAATTGATTTTATTTTAACAAGATTCAACTCTGTTTTAGAAAATTTAGTCGTTTATGAAAAGAATATGGAACGCAACACAAAGCTTTATGGCGGAGTTGTATTTTCTCAAAAAGTTATGTTGAAACTAACAGAAAAAGGTTTAACAAGAGAACAAGCATACGAAATAGTTCAACAAAACGCACTTAAGGCTATTGATACGAACGGTGATTTTGAACAAAATCTTTTAATAGATGAAAGAGTTACATCAAAATTATCGCCGGCTGAAATCTCTGATTGTTTTGACGTTTCAGCATATTTAAAAAATGTAGATGCAATATTTGCAAAATTTTAAATATGTAATAAAATAATATAAATGCAAGTGTAAATTATAGGTACCAAAAATGGATAAATTAAATATTCCGGAACCTGTGAAGGTTTTTTTAACATCATCAAAGTTTATAAATATTGTATTTTTTACAGTGTTTTGTATTTTGTTGACTTTAATTATTTCATTCCAAAACTTTTTATTCCAACAAATTGTGGAAAACGGTATTAGTAAAAAAGATATTATTGCTCAAAAAACTATCACAGTTGAAGATACAAGAAGAACAGAACAACGAAGAAAAGAAGTTGCTCAAAAAGTTGATCCGATTTTGACAGTAACAGAAGATGATTTTATTAAAAATAATTTGTCATCTTTGCAAAACTCAATTGTAAAAATCAGACAAAAAGATAAAGATATGAATGTTAAACGTGAGGAAATGTCGCTATTATTCGACAATGAAGACGGCAACAAATCTAACGTTGTTTTTTATCTGTTAAAAATTTCTGATGATGCATTAAAAAACTTGTTTGATAAATCAAATATTACGTTGATGAATGTTTTGAGTGCAGGTATTTCGGAAAAAGATGTAGAACAACATGTTCTAAAAAATTTAATCAGACATCACTTGCCGTCTGAAACCTCAAGATACCAAGGTACAATGATTGCAGCATTGTTGGAACAAGTTATCGTGCCAAACTTGGTTGTTGATGAGTTTGCAACAGAAATCGCAAGAAAAAATGCACAAAATGCAGTTAAACCTTATGAAGTAACTTTTGAAAAAGGTGATAAAATTCTATTTGAAGGTGAACCTGTTACAAAGTTAAAAAGAGATGCCCTAAGGGTTGCAGGTTACAATTTAGTTGAATTAAATTGGCTGGGCTTGTTTGGAATTTTTTTGGTTACAGTATTTTCAACTTTAATTTTTACTGTATACAAAAGCAAATACGAAAAGAATTTAACTTATAATCAATTGTTGATTGTAGCGATTTTATCGTTAATTTTGGCATTTATTACCGTAGCGTTACCAACAGGATTTTCGCCATATATATTGCCATTTCCTGCGTTTATTATAATCGTTTCAATCTTTACAACTCCGAGTGTTGCATTTATTTCTTCAATGCTATTGCTTTCAAACATAACTTTGGGAATGCATTATGATATTCAATTTATGACATCGTTTACATTGCTAAATTTAGTATCATCAATATTTATGCTAAATGTAAACTTTACAAGACGTTTTGACCTGATAAAAGCAGGTATTTATATTGCTTGTACCGGAACCTTGTTCGTTGTAAGTATTTATATGTTAGAAAAGTTCTTAATCGATATTGAAAATGTTTTAATCGTCAGAGATGCTTGTTTTGTGTTCTTAAACGGTATTTTGAGCAGTATGGTTGCTTTAGGTTTCTTGCCTATTTTGGAAAGTGCATTCAGGATTGTAACTCCATACGGTTTAGCGGAATTAGCTGACCACAATCAACCGATATTAAAACGCTTGCAAATGGAAGCTCCCGGAACATATCACCACAGCTTGATGGTTGCAAACTTGTGTGAAGCTGCAGCAGAAGCAATCGGTGCTAATCCAATCTTGGCAAAGGTTGGGGCTTATTACCACGATATCGGTAAATTAAAAAGACCGCTATTCTTTGTTGAAAATCAATCTCAATTCGGTATTGAAAATCCACACAAAAAATTAAATTCAAGATTGAGTAAAATGGTTGTTACAGCCCATACAAAAGACGGTGTAGATATTGCAAAAGAATATCACTTACCGCCAATTATTAACGACTTTATCCTTCAACACCACGGTGACAGTTTGGCAAGTTATTTCTATAACCAAGCTATTAAAGAAGAAGGTGCTGAAAATGTTAAAGAGGAACAATTCCGTTATTCAGGACCAAAACCTCAATCTAAAGAGGCTGCAATTCTTATGATTGCAGATGCTGTAGAGGCTGCTGTAAGAGCTATGAAGGCTAGTACTACAGAAGAAATTGAAGCTATTATTGACAAAATTATCGATGAACGTGTTAATGATAACCAGTTGTCAGAATGTCCGTTGACATTGGCTGATTTGAAGACAATTGCAACAACATTCACAAGACTTTTAAGAGGTAATCAACACGATAGAATTAAATATCACGAAGATATTGTTGATGAACTTGATAAATCTCAAGTGATTTTACCATCTCATATTCATATTATGGATAAAGAAATGGAAGAAAAAATTAAAAAGTTAGAGCAAGGTAACAATGAAAAAACCGACAATTAATATTTTTAGTGAAAATATATATGAAGGTTGGCAAGTCAATGAGGCTAAGCTGATTGAAATTGGAAGAAGAATCTTAGAATATTATATGTTAAGATCTGATATCTACGACAATTCTTGCCTAAAACCTCATATTTATGACACAATTTCGTTCGATATTTTGTATTGTGATGGTGAAAAGACTCACGAGATAAACAGAGAATATCGTGACAAAGATTATGTTGCAGACATTATTACTTTTGCGATTTTTGCTGATACTCCTGTCGAAGAAAGAATTATTTTTGACGGTGAAATTAACCTTGGTGAAATAATTTTAGCGCTTGATAAAATTACTCAAAGTGCACAAGAAAAGGGTGTTACAAAAGAGGAAGAACTTTGTTTCTTGCTTGCTCATGGCATAATGCATTTATTAGGATTTGACCACCAAACAGAAGATGATTATAATTTTATTGTGGAAGCGCAAAAAATGGCTTTGAATAAAATAAAGGATAAAAATGTCTAAGTTCAAATCTCAAGGTTATTTGAATACTTTTAAAAATGCAGGACGTGGTGTCAGACTCTCTTTAAAGAGCGAGAAAAACATTCGTTTTCATTGTATTACAGCGTTTTTAGTTATACTATTTGCTCTTCTTTTAAAAATGAGTATAACTAAAATTTGCATTCTAATTATTGCTATTTCAAATGTAATGGTTGCGGAATTTATTAATACAAGTTTGGAATTCGGTTTAGATGCTGTATTTCGCAACAGATACTCAAAACTTGTAGGTATGGCAAAAGATATTGCGGCAGGAGCTGTAATTGTAGCCTCTATTTTTAGTGCAATAATCGGAACTTTGTTGTTTGGTTCGGAAATTTTAAAATATTTTTCTATTCAACCTTACTAGCACCGCATTTTTCAACGGTTAATGTTCTGATATCACAGTGAACATTTAGGTTATCCCAAACGGTTTTTACTGTTTGATAAATTTTTTCAATGTTATTTTTTTGAGAAATGATTACGATAGAAGGACCGGCACCGCTGATAACTGTACCCAGAACGTTATCCTCGTGTTTTAAAGTTTCTTTAATTTCTTTAAACCCCGGAATTAATTTTTCTCTGTAAGGTTGGTGTAATCTGTCTTCTAATGCGTGTTTCATTAAATCCGCATCAACTGTGTCGATTGCGTGTAAAAGCATTGCAAGTCTGCGAGCGTTGAACTTTGCATCTTCCATTGGAACTTTTTCAGGAAGAACAGAACGTGAAATGTTTGTTGCAAGTTCAAAATCAGGGATACAAACTGTAATGTGCCAATCTTCAGGCCAATCAAGTCTTCTGTAAATTACAGAACCATCTTCTTCCATTGAAGACATAACAAGTCCGCCTAAAATTGCAGGAACTACGTTGTCAGGATGTCCTTCGGCTTCTGTTGCGATTGATAAAAGCGCTGCTTCATCTGCAGGATTGCCCAATAAATCGTTAGCTGCCATTAAACCGCCAACAATTACAGAGGCTGAACTTCCAAGACCTTTTGCAATCGGAATGCTTGATTTAATGTTGATTTTAATCTCATTCGGATCTTGTCCTACAAGGTTGTAAAGCATTTCAACGGCTTTGTAGACAATGTTATCTTTGTCATTTGGAATATTATCTAATTCTTCAATTAATTCTGCATTTTCAAAGTCTTTCATAACGTTAACTTCAATGCCTGTGCTTGGCATAACAGTTTCTTCAATAGTTATGATGTTATAAATCGGCAAAGCTAAACCAAGACAATCGAATCCCGGTCCTAAATTTGCTGTTGTTGCTGGAACTTTGTAACTTACTTTCATAATTACCTATTTTAACATAGCCACGTTGGTTCTGCCAAATTTTGCCGATAAATCGTCAATGTGGTGAACGATATAAACAGAGGGTTCTAAATCTTTTTCGTTCAAGTCGATAATAGCGCCCCAGTCTGTTCTTCCGTGGTGGGCAGCAATCATTCTGGCAACGTGCTTAAATCCTTTATTCATACATAAATTAAATCCAAATTGAGAGTGTGTTAACCAATCCTTTTTGAATTCTTCACTATAATCAATCAAACCTGTTTCTATGTCAACAGTGTATTCATAAATTTTGCCGATATCATGAAGTGCGCAAGCTGTGTAAACATCGTCTGAATTTATTTTTTGGAAAGATGTTTCAAGTATTTTATCGGCAAGGCGCAAACATTCAACCGTGTGAACCAAAAGTCCGCCAATAAAGTTGTGATGCATCAATTTTGCGGCAGGTGCTTTTTTAAATTCTTGTTCGTGTTCTGTGAAATATTCTTTTAAGAAATTTCTCATATTTTCATTTTGAACTTTTTCAAAATAAGATGTTAATTCAGAATAATATTCGTTAGTTTGTTCTTCCGTAAGTCCTGTCATGGCTTCTTCTACAAGCTCAAGAGCAGAAACAAGACAATTGTTATATTTTTCATTGAAGGTTGCAGAAACGATTCTGACTTTATTTCCGCTTCTGAAAATTTTAGACTCAAATCTATTTAAAGTTTCTTCCCAAAGAATACAGTTCAAATTAGTATTGTCTTCCGGATTTTTAAGTTGTAGTTTGCCCATTTTTGTTCCGGCTTTTGTGTCGCCAACAGAGAAGGTTACAACTTCATAAATAATTTCTGTACTAAACATATTTCCTCATTTCTTTAGTTATTATACCATAAATAATTGAAATCTGATTTTAAGCCTTGAAACAATGTTAAAAATGCAGTATCATATAGTTATGAAAAGAAGCTGGCTAATATTATTATCAATATTGTTTTTATTTGCGACAAACAGAGCTTTTGCCGTAGAATTTAAACCGTTGGAAAAGCCGAAAGCTCCAGAGGTTGAGGCTGCTCCTTTACCGGTTGAGAAAAAAGAAATTGAAACTCCAAAAGCTTTGTTAAATGACGATGAATATCAATTGAACGGTCGTGTTGAATATGACAAAGACGGTGTTTTGTTTTTGGATGATGATGTAAAGCGAATGCAACTAAAATTAAAGGATCCTGTCAAAAAAGTTGCAAAAAAATCTATAATGAATGATACAAAAGTTTTAACAGATATTCAACAAGAACAACATCGCTTGTCACCTCAAGTTAATGAGTATTCTATATCACCATCCTTCTCGTCTTTAGAATATAAAATAGGAAGTTTCACATACGGTACAACATTTGGAACCGATATGGATATTGGACAATTGGAATATCGTACAAAAATGTTTGTTCAATATGATAACAAATATGTCGGTATGATGGCAGGATTTGGTAAAGACCAATACACCTCAACAAGCCGACAATTAGAAAGTATCTATTTAACTCCGTCTTGGAATTTAGGACACGGATTTGTAATAAAGGATGCATTTAAAGCAAATCCTTCTGCAGAAAGACACAGAAACGAAATTGTATTGCAATACAGTCCGTTAATAAACAAATCAAGAGAAAACGTTCAATTAGAGGCTGCATTAGGACAAACAACATATTACAATTCAGGAGAGCAAATTTATCAATTTAGTTTGTTTACAAAATTCAAACTATAGCCTATCCATTAATCTTGTATTATAATTAGAAAAAGGGTAATTAATGGACAAAGATTTAGATAAAAAAGAAAAAAAGAGAAAAAGTTTTGTAAAATCAAAAGTTAAGGGTAACGGAAAGGTTACAAGCCTTGACTCTGTAAGAAAAAAATCAAAACTTAAATCTCAAAAACATAGACAAAATATCAATGTCTATTATTCTTTTTTGACCATAATTTTATTATTTTGTTTAGCCCAAATCGGTTTCAGTGCAATTTTAAACATCTCAAAAACAATTGCTTATCATGACAAAATTGTTAAAATCCAAAAATTAAGAGATGATGCAGAGGCTAAGAATAAAAAATTGAAACATGAAATAAATGAATTTTCACAAACTGCAAGCTTAGAGGCTATTGCAAGAAACAACCTTAAAATGGCGGGTGAAAACGAAGTGTTAATTATTATCAACGATAACAAACAAAACAATGTACAAAAGAAAAAGAAAAAGGGATTGTTCAAATAATGTCAAACAATGAAGTTTTAGAATATATAACAAAATCATTTGATTTAAAACGTCAAGGATTTTATAAACCGGCAATTGAAATGCTATACAAAGCCTTGAGTATTGAAAATAACAATGTAGAAATTTTATCTCAATTGGGCGAGTTGTATTACTTATTGGAAAATAATCAAAGAGCTATAAGTTATATCGAAAAAACTTTAGAAATTGATCCTTTGCATATTGAATGTTTAAAGTTGTTAAAAACAATTCGTATGTCAGAAGAAAATTATGAAGAAGCTTTGAAGGCTGTGAATAAAATTTTCGAAATCAACCCAACACCATCAAGCTTGGTAGATAAAATTGCGGTGTTGAATAAATTAAACCGATTTGATGAAATAAAAGAATTGGAAAATATTAATTTTGATTTTGATGACGAAATTTACTACAACTTTGCTCAAGCACATTACAAAAATCAAGATTTTAAACGTGCAATTGAATTGTTGGAATTAGCATTGAATAAAAATCCTGAAAATAAAAAGGCTATGATTTTATTAGGTGAAGTTTATTTTTCAGAAAACGATTTATTAAAATCTAAAGAATTATTCAAAAAATTGGAAAATGAAACCGAAAATCCTGTAGTGAATTCATATTTAGGATTATTTAAACTTGACGAAGGCAAATATGAAGATGCAATAAACTACTTCCAAAAAGCAATGAAATTGGATGAAAGAAATTCAAAATATGTCTACAATCTAGCAAATGCATACTTCTTAAACGGTTGGATGGAAGAGGCTGCAAAATTTTATAATATTGCTATTTGTCTTGATGCCGACAATCCTGATTACCGTTATTCTTTAGCATATTTGTATACTCAAACTCAAGAATATGATAAAGCCATAAAAGAATTAAAAACAGTTTTAGAAAAAGAACCAAAACATTTGCAAGCAAGAATTTTATCTGCAAAATTGAGCGACTTAAAAGGCGATCCGGTTAGTGCAAAGGTTGCATTGGATGCGATTGTAAAAGAATATCCAAAAGAAGATTATGCTCTTGTAGAACTTGCAAAAGTGTGTGAAGAGTTATCTCAATATGATTTGGCAAAAAAAAATATGGAGAAAGCTTTGGCAATAAATCCAAATTCATTAAACTATTTGTCTGATTATGCAAATATCTTAATTGAAATGGCTCAATATGGTGAAGCTCAAGAGGTTATCGAAAAAATCTTAAAGAAAAATGAAAACTTTATTAACGGTTATATTTTAGAAGCTAAAAATTATCTTCAAATAAAAGATTATGACGGCGCTTTTGAGGCTGCTCAAAAGGTTATCGACTTGGATACAAACAACGCAGAAGGTTACTATTACAATGCTTTAGTCTTGTTTGCTCAAGGCGATGTTAATTTTGCAATAGAAACAATGAAAAAAGCTATTTCATTAGACTTAAATAATGCAATGTATTATGTTCAAATGAGTGAATTCTACCAAAAACTAGGTAAATACGAAGATGCTTTAGCTTATGTAAGTGAAGCTGCAAGCATTGATGGTTCTGCTAAAAACAAAGAACTTTACGCAAACTTAGCCTCAATTGTTCGCAAAAGCAGATAGATATTATCTTCTGTCATACTGAGCTTATTTCAGGGTATCTGCAACATGATATGCTGAAATAAGCTCAGCATGACAGAAGATTAAGTAACACGCAAAGGTTTTTATTTATGAAAAAAAAAATTTATAAATTTTTAGAAAAAGGTGGTTGGATTCCTGTATGTTTGGTGGCAGGATTTGCCTATGTATTTATTTTTGAAGATATCATTTTAGAATCATTTTGGAATTATATTTTTGACATAACCTTTGCAAAAAGTGAAAAATTGGTTATTTTGCTTATTCTTTTACTATTGGCTATTCAAATTTATGTTATTGGTAGCAGTATTTCAAAACGATGTAAAGTTGATCCAGATTATAAGGCAAAAATTGAGAAAGAACTTAAACCTTTTTTAATACCTGCTATATTTGTTTTGGTAGTTGCACTAATTTTAATGGGTTCGATACTGTTTGAATAATTTAGCCAAATAAAAACATAACGACCTAGATATTACCTGTAGAGCTGTTTCTATCGTCTTCTAAAGATTTCAAGTCGATGTCTTTTGAATCATCATCATAAGTTAGAGTTCTTGGTGCATCAATTTCAACATCAACATCAGCTTCAACAACTTCGATTTCGCCTTTGGGATAATCTTTAATTTTTCCGTCTTCAAGTTTAACTTGAATTGCATTATTCAAGAAATGAAGAGCACAAACCTTGCCTAATCCGTCAGGAGTCATTACGGCTGAACCGATTGGAGGCATACCTTTTGCAGCTTCAATATAATTAGAATATTCATAATTCAAGCAACATAAAAGTCTGCCGCAAGTGCCTGAAATCTTCCCTGGAGTGATTGGCATACCTTGGTCTTTTGCAAGTTTTACGTTAATTGAACCGAATTTTTTCAAGAATGAGCAACAGCAGAACTCTTTACCACAAATTCCGCAGCCTTCCATAATTGAAGTTTCATCTCTTACGCCGATATGACGTAAATCAATTCTTACACGTTTGAAGGTTTGAGTTAAATCCTTCAATAATTCACGGAAATCAACTCTTTCCGGTGCTGTATAATAGAAAGTTATTTTCTTTCTGTCAAAAGTTATACGACATTGAACCAAATTCATTACAAGTTTGTGTTTTTCAACAAGAGCTTTGCATTTGAAATATGCTTCAACTTCTTCTTTTTGAATTTGTTCAACAGTTTGTTTATCTCGTTCTCCAAGAACTCTGATTACAGGAAACGCATCAGGTTTTTGTTTGCTGTTTTCCCAAATCTTGGCGATAGCTTCATTTACACATCTGGCTTTTAGAGCTTCTTCACCTTTTTCAGTTCTTACAAGAACCATATCTCCGCAATGAATTTCCACATTTTCAGGAACATCCAACGGATAGAACATATTTTTTAAATATCTTACTGCAAATTTGGTCATTAGTATTTTTCTTCTTCTTTTAACTTTCTATTCATTAATTTGTTTAAAATTTCAATTGGTGTAATGTCTGTGTAAAGTGCTTCGTAAATAGCGTTTGAAAGCGGAACTTCAATCTCCATTTTCTTTGCGATTTCACAAAGTGCTTTTGCAGTCTTAACACCTTCCGCAACAGAGCCTAATTCACTCAAGATGTTGTCGATTTTTTTACCTTGAGCAAGCAATGCGCCTACAGTGTGGTTTCTTGATAATGGGCTTGAACAAGTTGCAATCAAATCGCCCATGCCTGATAAACCGTACAAGGTTGAAGGATTAGCGCCTAATCTTACGCTTACACGAACGATTTCAGCCATACCTCTTGTCAAAAGTGAACCCATACAGTTGTCACCTAATTTCATACCGTCAGCAAAACCGGCAGCAATGGCGATTACGTTTTTCAAACTTCCGCCTAATTCAACACCTACAACGTCAGAATTTGTGTATAATCTAAACTTGCTAGGTACATTCAAGTGTTCTTGTACAAATTTTGCTGTTTTGTTGTCTTCACAAGCCACACAAGCAGCTGTAGGACATCCCATAAGTACTTCTTTTGCAAGGGTTGGACCTGATAGAATAGCCAATCTTTGTTCCGGTAATACGTCTTTGATTACGTCTGACATTGTCATTAATGATGGCAATTCGATACCTTTTGATGCGTTTACAAGGATTTGTTGAGATTTAATGCCTGATTTTTTCAAGTTTTCACAAACTTCACGTGTACCGGAAGTTGCTACAACTGAAAGAATAATATCTGCATCTTTAATTGCTTCCGGCATGTCTGATGTAACTTGAACCTTATCTTTAAGTTGAATTTCTAACGGATATGAGCAATGTTTGTTGTTTTTCATATCATCAGTAAGGTCTTGTTCTCTTGACCAAAGACAAACTTCATCAAAGTTGTCTGTTAAAAGCCATGCAAGAGTTGCACCCCAGCAACCTGCACCCAATATTGTTAATTTCATTATACTGCTTCCTTTTTATTCAATAGTTTTCTTAATACGCCACTGCAAGTTTTTAACTTTTGACGTGCTGTATCAAAATCTACTCCCATTTTTATTGAAACAATCGCTGTTTTTATTTCCCAATTGCAATTTTCCAATGTTTGGAAGGCGTTTGCGTGAGTTGTTTCCGCAATTTGAGCTACAATTCTAATAGCTCTGTCCTTCAATTTTTCGTTTGTCGGATTAAGATCTATCATGAAGTTTTCGTAAGTCTTGCCAATCTTAATCATAGAACCTGTTGTAAGCATATTTAGAACCATTTTTTGAGCAGTTCCCGCTTTCATTCTGCTTGAACCTGCGATAACCTCAGGTCCAACTTCAACACAGATAGCAAGTGATGCCTCATCAATGATTCTTGCTTGAGAGTTGCAAGTTAGTGCAATTGTTTTTGCATTAATTTCGTTTGCTTTTTCTAAAACCCCTAATAAATATTTAGGGTTTCCGCTTGCAGAAATTACAACCGCTACATCCTTGTCTGTAAGAATGCTTGCGTCTTGCTTTCCGGCTTCAAAATTGTCTTCAGCACCTTCAACCGGTGTTTTAAATGCGCTATCTCCGCCAGCCATAATTCCTTGAACCATTTCGTGAGGAACGCTGAAGGTTGGAGGACATTCAGAGGCATCTAAAATTCCTAAACGACCTGATGTGCCTGCGCCAAAGTAGATTAATCTTCCGCCTTGTAAAAATTGTTTGGTAATGATATCAATTGCTTTTGCAATGTTTTCAGCTTCATTTTCAACCGCAATTGCAACTTGTTTATCTTCTTCATTAATCTTTTTCACAATTTCAAGACTTGATAATAAGTCGATATTTTTTGTGTTTTCGTTTCTGTATTCTGTAATTATTTCGCTCATAAATTTCCTATACAAGTTTTACCAAGTTTGCCATTTCAATTGCAGATTTTGCTGCATCAGAGCCTTTGTTTCCGGCTTTTGTACCGGCTCTTTCAATAGCTTGTTCAATGTTGTCAGTTGTTAAAACGCCGAAGATTACAGGAACACAAGTTTCTAAACTTACGGCAGCTACGCCTTTTGAAACTTCTGCACAAACATAATCATAGTGTGAAGTTGAGCCTTTAATTACAGCTCCTAAAGTAATAATAGCGTTATATTTACCTGATTTTGCAGCTTTTTTTGCAATAATAGGAATTTCGAATGCACCTGGAACCCAGATTACATCAATATTATCTTCATTTACACCGTGTCTTTTTAATTCATCAATAGCGCCAGATAACAGTCTTGAGCCAATGAATTCATTAAATCTAGATATTACGATACAAAAATTTTCTCCGTTTGTAGTTAATTGTCCTTCTATGGTTTTCATAAAATAACTCCTTTTTCTCTATTGTACAACGGAATAGCTATATTACAATAGTGAAGAGAAAATCTTATAAAAAATATACAAGCCTGAAAGAACAAGTAGGACACCACAAATTTTCACCAAGATATTTGAAATTTTGGCAAATGCGGACATATTTTTCAAAGTTGATGTGAAAACGCCTGCAATTAGAAGGATTAAGCCTTGACCTAAAGCGAATAGGAATAGCATAAGCATTGCGATTGGAATGTTTTTCATAACTGATGCAAACGCCATAATGCCTGCCAAAATGGGTGTTGAACAAGGTGTTCCCGCTAAAGCAAAGACTATACCTAAAATTAACGGATATATGAATGCAAATTTACCTTCATTTTTAGGGAAGGATTTTATAAACATTGGAAATTCAAAATCTAAAACTTCGACTAACTTTAACCCCATAACAATTAAGAACGAGGCAATAATCAGCCCAAAGTAGCTACCTAAAAACGAAATAAAAACTTTGCCCGTAATTGCACAGATTATCCCAATTGTTGTGAACACAATGGCTGTACCAAAGATAAACATTAGCATTTGGAAAAATACTTTTAGGGGTTTATCTTTTGTATAACCGCCAACGTATCCGATGATAATTGGAAGCATAGCTAATGAGCAAGGGCTTATTGAGGCAATTACACCGCCTAAGAAAGAAGCCAAAAGCATTGCAATTTCAAATTGTTGATTATTTGGTTGTGCAAGTACATTTATAACATCTATCATATCAGTTCAATAACTCTTTCACATAAGTTTCAAATTTATTTTTGTCTACATAACCTTCAGTTTTTCTGACAACTTTGCCGTTTTTGTCAATGTAAATAACTGTAGGTACAAGGTTTACCTTATATTGATTAATTGCATTATCAATATTTTTATCATTTTTTTCAATGTCATATTCTATAACTTCAATACTACTTGAATATTTAGGCATTACATCTTCAAAAACTCCACGCATTTTTTTGCAATCAGAGCAAAGTTTTGAAGAGAATTTTATAATTTGAGGCATTCCGCTAACGTGTTCTTTTGTTGCTGATTCTGCCTTTGTACCTGATAATACGGCATAAGCAACAAGCGGTAGTACAAATATTAACGAAATGATGATTAGATTTTTTTTCATATTTAATTTTCTCCTTATTTAATATGAAACTCAAACGGTTCATTCGCAAACATTACAGCGTCGCCGTCGTGAATTTCAATTTTTTTTTCTAACCCCGACTGGGGGATTTTTTTTAACCTTAATGAACAAGAACGGCGCCCTTGCAAATTTGCAAAGGCGCCGTTTAAAAAATATCCTTTCTTTTTTATTATGAACTGAATGTTTTGAAGGTCATTTCGACGTTTTTTTGGATTACGCTCTTTACGGCATCCATTTCAGTTGTAAGAGCTTTTTGTTCAGTATCAAGTTGTTTTAATCTCAATTCAAGAGTTCTGTCTTGGACTTGAATTTTTGAAGTCTTAGCGTTGATGTCTGCAAGTTCTTTTTCATAAGCCAGAATGTCGTAGTTGTATTGATTCATTGCATCATCGTAAGAAGCTGTGTCTGTAGTTTCTTCTGATTTCAATGCGAAAGATTCGCTTGAACTTTGAAGTTTAATGTTTTTATATCTTCCTGTACCTGATGCATCATCAAGTCTTGCGTATTCTTGTCTTGTAATATCTTCTTTTTTGTGTGTTGCGTAGTATTGATTTAAGTTCTTTTGATAATCAATAGGTGATGAAATTTGGTATTTGTCATCTACTGGAGGTTGGTTTGCCAAACCGCTTGCAATACATTCGTTTAATTCAGATTCTGTAGCGTAGCAAGTTCTGCCGTTCTTTTGATATACCCAAATTTCATTAGGATCAACACCTGCTAATTCAGGGAAATCGTGAATTATTTGGTCGTAATCTGCTTTTTGAACAGGATCTGTCAAGTCAAGTCTTTCAGCTTCAGAGTTACCAAGTTTGTATGAGTAATCTGCGTTAGATACCCCATAAACAGGTAAATCCCCTTCTTGAGTTGCTGTTTTATCAATATTTTCTAAGTCTTCTTTTTTAGCGTAAACAGTCGGATTTTCTGTTCCTTCTGCTTTATAGAAGTCTTCAATGTTATCAATTGTAATCAAGCCTTTGCTTTGTAAAGCTTTTAAGTTATCCAAATCTTCTGCGGTACATTTTTTGAATTGAGCAGAAGTTGTGCCGGCTTGGTCTGTTACCGTGTAAGAATTATCTTGGTTTTTAGTAACTTTTGTATTTTGTTCAACAGCATTGTTAGTTGTGTAATTAGTAACTTTTTGAACTTGTGGGTTTGAGTTCTTTTGTTGAATTGCTTTAAACACTTCTTGGTTGTAGTGATAAGTTACTTCGTAATTATATTTTTCGCCGGTATCAGGATCAGTATAATCAACATTTTGATAGCTGTCGATTTCGTAATCGTTGTAGCCGTCAGTGAAAGCATATTGTTGAGTCGTATAGTCTGTTGTTTTTGGAGCTGTAGGCACTTGAAGTGCTAACATTCTGTTCCAAAGGTTTGCAGACTGGTTAGCAAGCGCTGTACGTGCTTGGTTGATTTGTTGACCTTCGTATTCGGTGTTAGTTTTTCTGGCAGTAAGACCTAAGTATCTTGCCTGTGAAGCAGCCATACCCATAAGCGTATCTCCTCTTTATGTCCATATTAATCTATGTAAATGATTATAATAATATTTTTTTGAAAATCAACATTTTCCATGAAATATCAATTGTTTGGACTATAAATTTTTGCTCAAATCCTCTGTTGAACGTATACATGAGTTTTTAAAATTTTATACGTCTTCCGGAATAAAGATAACACAATCTTCGAGTTGATTTCTGACTTCCTCACTTGAACTTCTTAACTTCACAACTCTTTGGTATTCTCTTACAACACTAATCACATCGTCTGTCGACATTCTGATTAATCTTCTTTTTCCGACTTCGTTTTCAATAATTCTTGCCATGTTACTCTCTCCTTTTCTTGTGTAAGAGTAATCGACAGAAAACGGCTGAACTTTAGTAGAATCAACCGTTTTGTTTAGAAATTATTGTTCAAATTTTAATCGTTAGAAGAAATAGCAAGTCCTTCCATAATTGTAAAGAAATCTTTTTCAGGAAGTGTAGAAATTGTTTTTAGAGCATACTTCAAGTCTTCGTTTTTATCATACCAACGACGTTCGTTGATTGTTTGTTGAAACAATCCCATTACTCTGTCAATGCCAATGCTTTGAGCTTCTTCCAATTCCTCTTCTTTATGAAGGTCTTTTATTTGTTTTGCAATAGTGATTAAATCACTTGACAAAACTCTTTTTTGCTCGGAGCCTAATTTTTGTAATATATTAAATGCTTTTAATGTAGCATCGTTTTTGTCGTACCAACGGCGTTTTAAGTTCATTCGCATACATCCTTTTTTATAAAATCATAAACTTTTTTTTAAGAAAGGTCAACTATTTTTCAAGATGTAAAAAAAATGGTAAAATATCAAAATAAGTTAGTAGTACACATGAAAAGAATATTATATTTTATAACTTTAATATTATTTTTTATCGGGTTTGTAGGCGCTCAAATGGCGCTTGCAGATGATAAAATTACGTCTGTAAACTATGATATTTCTGCAAAGATGTTGTTTTTAACCTCAGGAGGTTCCTCTTCAAGTGACAAAACTCCTGTTAAATTAGTTAAACTTTCAAATCCAAACAGAGTTTATTTTGATATTGAAAACACTGTTCTTGCAACACAAAAACAAGATTTTCAAGTTACGTCAGGAGGGGTGTTAAGACAAATTGTTGTATCTCAAAATAGTACAAATCCAAATGTTGTAAGGGTTGTAATGTATTTTGCTGATGCTTATAACACTTCTAATTTGAAGGTTATGAGGCTAAACGGTAATATTATCGTACAAATTAACAAAGATGTCTGCTCGTTGGCAAATTACATGCATGAAATTTACAGAGATACAAAATTTGACTCAAATGACTACTATTCTTTCATTTCAATGACCTCTCAACAAGTTAAGGCAACAGATTTACCGCTAACTTCAACTGTTAATAATGCGCCTGAAAAAGTTCTAAACCAAATACAACAAGCTTTTGACAACTCTACGGTTCCTGTGAACGTGAAAAGTTCTTATCAAAACGCAAACGTTTCAGTAATTAAAAAGAACTTCAAATTAAAATCTAAATACTATTTGACCGGGGTTCAAGCTCGTCAAAACGGTATTTTAATAAGCGGTTATGGTACTTTTACAATTGAAAAACCAATGGTGTTACCAAATCCAAACAGATTGGTTCTTGATTTTGCAAATACAGTAACAAGTCCGCAAGTTCGTTCAAAAGTGTTTAAATACGGTGAAGATACAATTCGTGTCGGACAATTTGAAGCCAATAGGGCAAGAATTGTAATTACAACTCCAAACGCAGGCAGGTATATTCCTGTTTATTCAGCTGATGGACAATCTGTTTTGATTGCGGATAAAGAAAACTTAAGCCACGATAAACTTTCAAATGTGACTACAAACCTTGTCAGCACTAGAGTTACAAAAACAAATGAACAAAATTACGGACTAAATTTATATTTCAGCAAACCTGTCGTTTATTCCGTGAAGCGTGATACAAACAATTTGACCTTGTATATGTTTAACGCTCTTCAATATAATGACCAAGATTTTCGCTCTGTTATCAAAGGAACTTCAGTTGAAAGTTCAAAAATGTATTTGATGCCAAGAATTGGGCTTAGATACTCTATTCCTTTGGATTCAAGAGATACGGTAAAAGTTTATACAGGTACTGATGCAAGGACTATAAAAATTGCGTTTAATTCACCAAGCAAAGAAATTAAACGTCAAACAACAATTCTTGATACTCCGACAACTTTGCCAACAAAGGTTAAAAACGACGAAAAATCAACCGTAGAAATACCAAAAATTACACCAAGAAAAAATGGTGAAAAGGTTGTCGTAATTGATCCGGGACACGGCGGTAAAGATTACGGTGCAATTCGTGCAGGTATAAACGAAAAAGATATTACCCTTGATGTTTCAAAACTTGTGGCTGCAATGTTACGCTCAAAAGGCTATAAAGTATATATGAGTCACGATACAGACAAATTTGTTCCACTTCAAGGTATCGTAGATATTGCCGAAAAGGTTAAACCGGATATATTTGTAAGTATTCACGTAAATTCAAGCAACGGTACCGAAGCAACCGGTATTGAAACTCACTACTACCACGATTACAGTATCGGACTTGCAAAATCGGTACATAATGCCTTAATGGCACAAGTTACAACTACAAAAGACCGTGGTTTGTTTAAATCAAGATTTTATGTTATAAATCATACAACAATGCCAGCAATTTTGGTTGAAATTGGATTTATTTCAAATGATAATGAAAGGGCAGAATTAGTTTCTGAAAAACGTAAGCAGGCAACTGCAAAAGGCATAACAAATGGTATCATCAACTACTATAAACAACAACAAAAATAAACCTATTGCCGTATTTGATTCGGGCGTAGGCGGTTTGACCGTATATAAAAAGTTAAAAGAAATTCTTCCAAATGAAGATTACATCTACTTTGGCGACCTTAAAAATTGTCCTTACGGTCAAAAATCAAAACAACAGTTGATTGATTTGACTGCCGATATCTTCAATTATTTTAAATGCGAAGATGTGAAGGCTGTTGTTATGGCTTGTAATACAACCTCTGCAAATGTTTATGATGAATATAACAACAAATTCGATTATACGCTTTATCCGATAATTCAATCTTGTGCGAAAATTATTTCACAACTACCGATTGAACGTTTGGGAGTGTTTGCAACCTCAGCAACAATTTCTTCCGGAGCTTATAAACGAGAAATTAATTCTCATAACCCAAATATAGAAGTCTTTGAAATGTCTTGTCCGGGGTGGGTTCAAATTGTTGAAGGAAACAAACAAAACGATGAATTAAGCGTTCAGTTGATTAAAGAAAACATTGATAGGATGCTTGAAAACAATCCTGATAAAATTCTTTTGGGTTGTACCCACTATCCATTCTTATTGGATGTTTTATCAACTTTTGCACCTCGAGATATGTTTATTGATCCTGCGGAATATTTTGCAAGTTATATAAAAGATGATTTGTCTTCTAAAAATTTATTAAATGAAAATGGAGGACAAGAAAAATTTTATGTGAGTGCAAATCCGAAAGAATTTAAAATCGCAGCAAAAATGTTTTACGATTTGCACGAAGAACCAAAGTTGATTGAGTTTGCAAAAGCGTAAAATTTTTTATAACCTATTATACCATTTTTCTTAAAATAATTTGTCTGTTATTTTACGTACAGAAAAATACGTACGTATTTTTACGTACACGTGGTACTCTTTTGGTCTGATAACGCCAAATTCCAGACTTGAAAAAGAAATTTGACTCTCACAGTCTGTATCATAGCGATTGAATATGCCTGTGTTAATGGTCTTTATTGCCATCTCACACTTGATGCGGAATTTTTTGAAAAGCAATTGTGTATGTGTATAAAAAAGATCCCGTGTCGTAGCATGGGATGACATTATGTTGTATTGTTCCTGAAGTTGCATCAAATGTTAACGATGCTGCATTAAAAACTTCTTGTTTTAAATTTGGCGGTTGCTCAGGTTGGGTGCTTGCAAATGGTAATATGGATTATTTAAAGGCTGACAGAACAGGCAAATGCCCTAATGGTAAGCAATTGAGTTGGACAAATACATCTTGTAAATAATAAAAACATTAACAAAGAAATCGGGGTTGCATTTGCA
>URRM01000006.1 GCA_900550295.1 uncultured bacterium | reverse complement strand
TGAACAACAAGAAGCTAAAAACATCGCTCCTCAATTCGGTTTAGCTTAATCTAATTGATAGTTTATAAATTAAAAAATATCCTACTTAATTAGTAGGATATTTTTTTAATTTATTGAATATTAATAGTTGACTTTACGAAAATAATAATTAAGTAATGATTAAAGAACGGAGGCAACTATGTCAAGAATTTTAGATGGTAGCTCGTTATTTACAGCTATGAATTCAGGCTTAACCAATACTTACTCTATATTATCATCACAATTTTCTGATGGTATAACACTTACAAATTTAGGTAACAAAGATGCAACTACAGCATTAACATCAAATGGTTTGAATACAAATTTTAAATCATATCTACAATCAAATTTTAATAGTATTGATAAAAACCATGATGGGAAAATATCATCTGATGAATTGCAAGATTTAACAACAAGTTTATCAAGAAATGGTATGACAATTGAACAACTTTATCAACTAGGTACGTCAACAGGTATGTCATCATCACTTTTAGATACCGTAGTTTCCCACTTTAATGAAATAGATAAAAATAAAGATGGAAAAGTTACAAATGAAGAAATAAAAGCATATAGTGTTGATTCATCTGTGGCAGAATTAAGAAAAAACGACAGGACTAGTATGTTGAAATCAATGTCTACTTATTATGAAACATCAAGTTCTTCAAGTGACAGTAGTTTGTTAGATTATAAATATTTAAGTGATAGTTCATCAAGCGATGATGATTAAAAAAATCCACCTTTTATAAGGTGGATTTTTTTATAGATAAAATACTAAATTAATCAGAAAATCTGCAATTAACATATATATAGTAGATTTTATTGCTGCTTGTGTAGTTGAAATACCTACATCTTTAGCTCCACCTTTAGTAGTATAACCTTGGGTTGCACAAACTAAGGCAACTAATCCCCCGAATACCGCAGCTTTAAATAAACTAATATAAATATCTCGAGTATTGAGCCATAACCAAACAGAGTTAATGTATCTATTCGGATGAAGTCCAATTGTTGCATAAGAAACAAGCATTCCACCAATGATACCAACAAGTTCAGTTATTATAACAACCATTGGAACTGTAATAATACCAGCTAAAATCCTAGGTGTAAAATAATAGCCTACTGGATCAACTTTTAATGTTTTTATAGCATCAACTTGAGATGTTACCTGCATATTTGCAATTTCTGCAGAAATTGAAGTACCAGCTCTTGCGCCGATAGCTAAAGCTGTAAAGCCAGGAGCAATTTCTCTTATGATTACAACGGCAATAGTTCCACCAATATAAGAATCTGCACCAGACATTAAAAATTGTTTTGCAACTTGAATTGCAATTACTGCGGCAGCAATAAACGATATAATCATTGAAATTGGTAATGAATCATAACTAATTGCTGCGGCTTGATTTAAAACACTTTTAATGCGTACATTTTTTGAAAAAAGGTACTTTATAGAAGCAAACAGAGATTTTATGCATAATCCTAAAAAACTAATCATATACTGGCATACACCAATCTTTATATTTGGGAACTTTACCTTTTACAACATCAAAATAAAGCTTTTGTAGTTCTAAAACTTTATTTCCAATTTGTCCGTTTCCGATATTTCTGTTATCAATAGAGCAAATTGGAACAATTTGTGCACCGGTACCACAGAAGAAAGCTTCTTCGGCTGAATATAACTCACTTCTATCAATAACTCGTTCTTCTACTTCCCAACCTAAAACTTCCTTTGCTAATTGTATAATTGTATTACGAGTAACTCCGGTCAATATTTCTGAAGTTGTTGTAGTTGTAACTAGTTTACCGTTAATAACTAGAAATAAGTTCATTGCTGCGCCTTCTGCAACTTTACCGGATTGAGAAAGAACAATTGCTTCATCAAAACCATTCATTCTGGCTTCAGTTGAAATGAGTGATGCATTTACATAAGCACCATTTATTTTAGCTCTTGGAGGAATTGAGTTATCTGAATTTCTTCTCCAAGTTGACACGCATACTTTTAATCCATTATTTACAAAATAATCCTTCATTGGAAATGCAAAAATTAAGTATTTATCAGGATTATCCAATAAATGAGGACCAATTCTATCTGCAGATTTGTATATAATTGGTCTTATATAAACATCTGATTTAAAATTATCTTTTTTAAGGAGTTTTTTTAAGATATCTAAATGTTCATCTAGCGTATGGCATTTGTCCATAAACATAATTTTAGCACTTTGAAACAATCTTTTAAAATGTTCTTTTGGTCTAAAAACATACAATTGTTTTTCATCTTCATTATAGTATGCTCTCATTCCTTCAAACACAGCTGTACCATATAAAAAGGCATGTGTCATAACCGGAATCATTGCTTTTTCTTTTTCTACAATTTTTCCATCAAGGTAAACGTATTCAGTCATAAAACCTCCTTATCATTATATTTAATGTTCTCATAAAAAACTAAAATTTTAAACAAAATATATATAAATATTACAGTTTTCCAGATAAAAATAGATTTTTTTCTACTTTTTTTATAAGATGAATTTATAGGCATAGCTATGGAACTAATTCTAGACTTATTATATATATATATTGCAATATTTTCACTTTATTATTTCATTTTAGCAATTCGAAGCCTAAATGAAAATAAGTTGATAGCATTTAGACGTAATTCTGCAGATATAGAGCAGGATTTAATTTGCGCTATTGTGTACTCTCACAATAATTATGAAGCATTGAAAAATATTCTAGATCAACTTATTCATCAATCATATTCAACTCAAAACTTTATGGTATACGTCATCCTAGACAACTGCACCGATCATTCAGAAGAGTTGTTAGCAGATAGACTTAACATTAAAGTTTTAAATCTTAACGATGGTGTTACCGTAGGCAAAGATCAGGCTATATCAATATTATTAGAAGAACTTCGACAAAATACGACAATTTCGTCTTACGTATTTTTAGATGTACATAGATTTATCGAAGAAGATTTTCTTTTAAATGTTAATAGAGCTTTAAAGCTTTCACCGGTTGTTTCAGGGCAAACTATTGTTATTGAAAATGATAGCCTATCTTTTTCTGAAAAAGTAAACATTACTTGTGCAAAATATGTTAATAACTTTATAAGAACTGCCAGAACTTTAATGGGCTTATCTGATAGAATTGACTCATCTATATTTGCCATTAACAAACAATTCGTCGAAAAATTTGATGCGTTGGATTTAAAAGACATTAATTCTGAATTAAAATATAGCATATTATTATCTAATTTAGGATATCCTTGTACGTATGTTCCGGACATTAAAACTTACATAAAATCTTACAATTTTAAATATGTAAAACCATCAATAAGTTATAGATTAAAATTGTTTAAGCAGTGTCTTTCTCAATTATTTACACTTAATTTTAAATTTACAGAGCACGTTTTTTCACTTATTGCTCCAAGTTCTTTAATTGTCGTAATTTTATCAATCTTTTTCTTATGTTTGAGCTATAAGTTTTACTTTATTTTTAACTTTATGATTGTATTTACAATCTTTTCATTACTTTTACTTGGTTTCGCAATTAGTATTATTAAATCTGAATTGTATGCTAAAGACTTTCTATATTTAGCAATTTATCCGATATATTCTATAGGACATTTACTTGATAACCTTCCTCCTTATAGATTTATAAAAAAACATTTTTTTAACAAAGCAAAAAAAGATATACAAAAATACACAGTAAACGTTATCGCAACAAACGGACGAGCTAATATCCCTTGCAAATTAGATTTAATTTCTGAAAATGGTTTAGCAATGGTTATATTTAGATTTAAAAAGAAGAAATTCTCTTCTAGCAAACAAATTAGAATGGTAGAAGCATTAAACGAATTAACTTCAAAATTAAATGACTATGGTTTTCAACTTAAAATTTGTTATTGCTGTGAGCATTTCACAAGTTTAGTTGACGGTTCACAAAATATGATTAAAGGTCTATGTAATTACGAATTTAAAGATAGAACGGCTGGCGAGGAGCTACAAACACTACTATGGAACTCTTGTTCAATGTGTAGTCCTAAAAAGATGATTAGTGTAATTGAGGATATTCGATTAAATCAGGATAATAAATAAAAAATGAAAAAATTTGGGATATTATTTGTATTTATAATTTTATTATTGTTGCCATGTCAAGCTAATGAGCTTGTTGATGACTACTATGATATTGCAAACAATTACCTTGAATCAGGTAACACAACCAGAGCTCTTGAGTACATTGATTATGTACTAATGATTAATCCAAAATTTTCAAAAGCAATTCAATTAAAAAATCGCTTGCTTCCTCAAGAATCAAATGATGATTTATCAAGAGCTGCAATGACTCTTTCAAAACAAAGAAATTTATCAGATTTAGCAATATTAGACATTCCAAGGACTGATAAATTCAAAATTGAAAACAATTCAGATTATTATAACAAACAGGGTAAACAATTCTATTTGAATGAAGAATATGATAGTGCAATTCAAAGTTTTTTTAGAGCTGTGTCTATAGATAATCGAAACTATATTGCCTACAACAATTTAGGAATGGCATATTGGATGAAAAACAACTTAGACAGCGCCGAAAAATACTTTAGAAAGGCTGCAGCTATCAGTAAATCTTATCCTCAGCCTTATATAAATTTGGCATTACTTTACAAGCAAAAAGGTGATTTGAATAAACAATACACCTACCTAAAAAAAGCTTTAGATGTTAACCCTACAAATTATTGGACTTACTATTTATTGGGTGACTACTATACTTCAGTCGGAAATTATCCAGCATCAATTCCATACTATATTGATGCCATTAATTTAAACTCAAATTTTGCGCCACCTTATTTGGCATTAGCAATTGCATATTTTAAAACTGACAAATATGAACAATCAATTACAACACTAAAAAATTATATTGAATTTAACCCAAATTCTGATTTTGCATATTCAATGTTAGCTAAAAATTATTACATTTTAGGACAATATTTAACCGCAAAAAAACATATGAAAACCGCAATAAAAATTAATCCAACAAGTATTTACAGATTTGAGCTTGCAAAGATTGAATATAATGCAGGTGAATTTGCAAATGCTCTTTTAAATTTAGAAATTATTGAACCAGAATATCAATATCCTGAAATTTATAACTATATAGGTTTATGTAATTTAGGATTAAAGCGTTATGAATTAGCTATAATTAACTTTAATAAAGCTATCGTACTAGATAACAAACGTGCTATTTATTATTACAATTTGGCACAATGCTATAAACAATTGGACGATAAGAACAATTATGTAAAATATATGAATACTGCATTACAAGTAACACCAGTACTATATCAAGATTATATTGACTTAAGTTGTATTTATTACAATACAGGCAAGATAAATTTAGCAGTAAAAATGTTACAAGATGGAATACAAGCTAACCCTGATAGTAAACCACTATATTTGGCATTGTTTAATTTATATGATAGACTTGACGACCAAGCAGGATATAATTATATTAAGAGTGAAATAGAATCGAGATTTAATTCAGATGAAAAGAAGAAAACAATCAAGTTTAATAAGTAAACTTTTCAATTTTATATTTACATCCGTACTTGTAGTTGTTACGGCTTGTGGTATTCAAATTTATTGTAATGCTGCAGGGCTTGGTTCCGGTGCTAACACTTTGAAGTTTGCGCAAATTAGTGATAACCACTTATCTACAGATTCTGTAAACAAAGCGTACAGGTTAACCGCTCAATCCGGTGAATTATTAGATGATGCCATTGACGTTATAAATCAAACACCTAACCTAGATTTTGTATTTTTTACAGGAGATATCATTGATGTTCCGTTTGAAAAAAATATGAAATTATTTTTTAGTCACGCTAAAAATTTAAAATATCCATATTATGCAGTTCCAGGGAACCATGATTTATGTTTTGGCGGCTATTTGAATAGAAGTTTATACGTTCAATTAATGCAAGAATATAATAAAAACTACAAGTTTAGCAAAACTTACTATTCATTCACACCTAAAGTTGGTTTTAAAGTTATTGCATTAGATCCGATTATTGATACAAGATTAACGGCTCAAGGTGAATTACCACAAGAACAGTTAGAATTTTTAGACAAAGAATTAGCATTAGCCGGAAATAATACAGTTTTAATATTTATGCATGTTCCGCTAAAACAGCCATTTTCTAGTGATAGTCATAGATTGACAAATGCTAATACAATGTACGAAATCCTAAATAAATATAACAATCCAATAGGAATTTTTACCGGTCACTACCACACAACAAAAGTTACTAAAGAGGGTAATATTGTCCACGTTAGTACGCCGGCTCTAATTTCTTATCCTAATGCATTTAGATTTATAACAATTCATAACTATAAAAATAAAACAGTTTTTGAAATTCAATATACGCCAACAAGATTACATGAGTTACAAACAAAAGCCAAATTAATGGTATTCCATGCCTCAATGTACTATGGTGACGAAAAAGATAGAACTGTAACAATTACAATACCGAAAGGAAAAAATAAATGACAGAAGAATTCAAAGTAAAATTCAGAGGGGTAAGAGGCAGTTACCCTTGTGCAAATAAAAAATTCATGCAATATGGTGGAAATACATCATGTGTTGAAGTTCGTGTTGGTGGTCATTTGATTATTTTAGATGCTGGCACAGGACTTATTGAATTAGGTAATGAACTGTTAAAAGACCACTTAATGTCGGGTACTCACTTAAAAGAGCGTAAACAAATTGAAGCAACTCTTTTGTTAAGTCATATTCACCAAGATCACACAATTGGCTTCACATTTTTTGCACCAAACCACATTCCAACATCTAAGTTAAATGTATTTGGCATGACAAATTATAACGAAGATTTGGCTGATATATTGGCGGAACTTTTATTTACTAAATCTTTCCCTATTGATTTAGGAGATATTGCGGCAAACTTAAATATTTGCAATCTTGAAGAAACTGAATACATTATTTTAAGACATGGTTATGAACCAATTATAAAACGAGTTTCTGATAATGAACTTGAGATATTACCGGATGATGTAGTTATAACATCTTATAAGTCTTATGCTCACCCACAAGAAGGTGTTGTTATTTATAAAATATCATATAAAGGTAAATCATTAGTTTATGCAACAGACAAAGAAACTTACTTTGGAGGAGATAAGAGATTAGCAAGTTTTGCAAGAGATTGTGACTTACTAATTCATGACACACAATATACAACAGAGGATTATTTGAATCCGCATGCTCCAAAACAAGGTTTTGGACATTCAACTTTTGATATGGCTTTAGAATGTCAAGATTACTGTCACGCTAAAAAAGTTATATTTTATCACTATGATCCAACTTATGATGATGACAAACTTAATAGCATCGCTAAAGTTTATGGTGACCTAGCAGATAAAGCTGATTTTGCATATGAAGGGTTAGAAATAAATATCTAATGATTAAAAGAATTGTCATAATATTAGCCCTATTATTAATTCCTACAATTACATATTCTTATGATGTAATTGGGCTTACTGACGTTAATCCTGAAAAAAATGCATATGTTCATAATAACTATGGATTAATGTATCTTGACATGGGACAATATTATGCCGCAATACAAGAATTTAAAATTGCAATTTCATTAAATCCTAATACTCAAGCCTCTTCTGTGTATTACAATAATTTAGGTGAAACTTATTTGAAATTAGGTTATTACACAATGTCCTTAGACTGTTTTGAAAGAGCAATTGATAAAAATCCTTTAAATTTCAAATATTACCTTAATTTGGTAACATCGTACCAGTATATGGGAGTTTTGGACAAAAAGTTAAACTATCTATTAAAGAATAAAAAAACACCTTTGGATGACATTACAATTGGTCTTATTTATATCGCTAAAGGTCAAAAACAAAAAGGGATAGCAATATTAGATAATTTTGTAATGAAAGAACCTAAGTTATTTATCACTGATGGTGTAAAATACTATATTCAACAATTTAGCGACTTGCAGAAGAAGTAAGTTTTCTTAACTCTTCTATTATGAGTTTTATTTCATCAGATAAATCTTCATCTGATGAAATATGATTTTTTACAAGTTGCGCAAATTCAGCTTTTTTGAATTCATGAAATCCCTTTTTCTTAAAAATTTCTTCTAAATTCTTAACCATTCTTTCGTCTTCAAATTCATTATCTTCAATAATGTTCAAATTTTTAAAATAGTCGTTTAAAGTTTTTATAATAAGCTCTTTTGGTAATATATCCTCAAATTCGCCATGACTAAGTAAATAAATTTTATCAAACTCTCTCAATTTTGGTAGAATTTGTTCATAATTTTCTTTTGCATCATTATCCAGAAGTATAAACATTGGTAATTTCAGCTGATTGGCAAGCGTATAAACGAGTTTAACAACCTGATTTTTACCGCCTGCAGAAATAACTTGAATTCCATTTTTATCAAAATTTAATCCTAAGTGCTCCGCAAACACCGGTAATAAGATTTCTTCTGTTATTCCTTCTGTTATAACAACTTTTTCAATTGGAAATCTTATACTTTTTTCTTCTCTTATTGATTCATTATTTATTAATGATTTTAACCATGTAAGATTTTTAGGTGAATTTTCTTCTTGTATAAGGGTTATTGCCAAATCATAATTAATTTTGTTATCTAAAAGTTTGTTTATTTCTTCATTTAGATTAAATACTTTATTTTCATAATTAAAAAGTTTTTCATTAATAATATGTGTACCTACAACAACCGAACTTAGTGAACTAATAGATAAATTAAATACAGTTTCTGCTAAATCCTTAAGTGTTGAATATTCCATTTCATCCAAGTCTTTTCGTTTAAACTTAGGCTCAATAACATTAGATAAAATCACATCTTTAAAAACTCTCAAATACTTGTCTTCAGTGTATTTAAAACGAGTTAATCTATCTAATGAAATCAATAACTGTTCAATTGTTAAATTTTTAATTTTAACGTTCGTGAATCTATCCCCATAAATGTTAACATTTTTAATATATTATACCTAAAAATGGCAAATTTTCAAAGTATTTTACGTTTTATAAGTATAAGGTTTAAACAAGGCACTTTTATACATGTATTTATCAGGCATACAAACTACAAATATTTATAATGTTAAACCAGCAAAAGTCAAGGCTTCTGCTGGTGCTTCAGTGTCTTATATTCAAAACCCTATAGCACGTACCACTTTTACTTCATACAATCCTGTGAATATTGCTAAAACTCAATTAACAACAAAAGATGAAGTTAAGAAATACAGTGAAATTACAGCAAATTTAGACAAGGATGCCAAAGTTGCACTTGATTATACCTTAAAATCAGGCATTTTATTAAACAATAAATCAAATGATAAGTCTACAGCACTTGATAATTTGTATAAAATGATGACTACAAAGCGAGCTGAAGGTTTAGATACAAGAACTATGCTTAACGATACAATTAAAACTATAGCTAATCCTTGTGCTATTACTCAACATTTTGGCAACTTACCGGAAAATTTAAAACAAACAATTACTGAATATGATCCAACAACTGAAGAAGTTACTCACTCTGGTTGCTGTGTAGCTGCTAGTATTGAATACAATTTAGCAAGCCAAATGCCGGCTGAATTTGTACGTGTAGCTGAAGGTATTTCTTCTGAAAAAATGGCAGTAAACAAAACTATTGACTTAAAGAACCTTTGCGAAAACAAAGATGATGCAAAATGGTTATTAGACAATTTTAAAATACCTTATCAATTAAAGGATAACAACAAAGCAGATGTTACTATTGCTCCTGATAAAAATGCTATTATCAGAGCTCACATACAAACTGTTGATAAAGATGAATTAGAAAGAACACCTCTTGATGTTTTAATGCAATCAACATTTATGAATGTTGGTTCTCAACAAACATACAACACACTAAATGATAAAAGAGTCGCTTCATTCGGTCCTGGAGATAAAGGTTTAGTTGAAATTGAAAAAACATTTACAGAATCTGTTATTACAGACTCAAATAAAACTTCTGTAACTTTTCAAGATTTGCAAGAAGCTACAGACAGAGAAGGTAATCCAACAGCAAGATTAGTTGGATATAAAGCTGATTTTAATACAGTAAAAAGAAGTTTATTAAACTCAATGGCATCAGGTCAAAATGTAATTATAGGTTATACTTCAACTGATGAAGATAATAACATTATAAATGGTCATGAAATTACTGTTATTGGTGCAAAAGTTGCTCCGGATGGAAAACTAATTTTTGTATGCAACGATACAGACGATGATTTAGCTGCACCTGTTGAATACCATGAAGACTATATCATTCCTCGTATTCACCACGTAGGCTTGCCAACAGAAGTTGTTGATTCAGATAATAAGTTAAAATCTATTGCATAATATTAAAACTTCTTAACTTTTTATGTTGCTACTATTTATTTGTATGCTATAATCTTTTTTGAAATTGGAGTATTTTAATATGACATTATTGAAAAAGATTGATTCACCATATGATTTGAAAAAGTTATCATTGGGCGAAATGAATACATTAGCACAAGAAATTAGAGAAGGAATTTTAAACAGAGTAAATAAAATTGGAGGACACTGTAGTCCTAATTTGGGGATTGTTGAAGCAACAATCGCTTTACACTACGTTTTCAATTCTCCTGTTGATAGATTTATATTTGATGTATCACATCAATGTTACACACACAAAATGTTAACCGGTCGTAAATCAGGCTTTATTGGTGACATCATAAAGAATATTTCAGGATTCTTTAACCCTTCTGAATCAGAACATGATCCATTTGTTCTAGGTCACACATCAACATCATTAAGCTTAGCTTCAGGTGTTGCTAAAGCTAGAGATATTAATGGTGATAACTACAACGTAATCGCATTGATTGGTGATGGCTCGTTGAGTGGTGGCGAAGCATTTGAAGGTTTGAATAATGCAGCAACATTAAACAGTAATTTTATTATTATTGTAAACGATAATGAAATGTCAATTTCAGAAAATCAAGGTGGTCTATACAAAAATTTAAAAGAATTAAGAGAATCTAACGGAACAAGTTCAAACAATTTCTTCAAAACTTTTGGTTATGATTATCATTACCTTGAAAATGGTAACAACTTAGAAGAGTTAATTACATTATTTAGCAGTGTTAAAGACTCAAACAAACCAGTCGTGCTTCATATTCACACCTTAAAAGGCAATGGATATGTTCCGGCTGAAGAAAATAAAGAAATGTTCCATAATACTGTTTCAGGCAGAATTAACGGAAAAACTCCAATTATCCCAAGTAACTTACCTGAAACTTATGGTTCTATTACTACGGAATTTATTTTGAAAAAACATGAACAAGATAAGTCAATTGTAGCAATAACAGCCGCAACTCCGGGTGGTGTAAGTTTCACTAAAGATTTTAGACAAAAAATGGGTGATGCTTATATTGATGTAGCTATTTCTGAAGAACATGCTATGGGTTTCACTTCTGGCTTAGCTAAGAATGGTGCAAAACCAATTTTTGCAGTTCAAAGTTCATTTGTTCAAAGAACATATGATCAAATTTCACAAGATATTGCATTAAATAACTCACCGGTAACAGTTATTGTTCACTGTGGCGGTATGTCAGGCATTGATATGACTCACCTTGGAACTTTTGATATATCAATGATTAGCAATATTCCAAACATTGTTTATTTAGCTCCAACAAATAAAGAAGAATATTTAAGCATGCTTGATTGGTCAATTGAACAAGTTGAGCACCCTGTATTTATCAGAGTGCCATTGGGTGAACCTGTAACTACAGGAAAAGTTGATAAAACAAATTATTCAGATTTGAATAAATATCAGGTTGTAAGAAAAGGTTCAGATGTTGCTATTATTGCATTAGGAACATTCTTTAAACTTGGTAAAAAAGTTTATGATAGATTAAAACAAGCCGGTTTTAATCCTACATTAATCAACCCTAAATTTATAACAGGCATTGACGAAGATTTATTAGATAGACTTAAAGACGAACATAACATTACAATTACACTTGAAGACGGCATTTTAGATGGTGGCTTCGGACAAAAAATTGCAAGCTATTATGGCGACTCTGAAATGAAAGTCTTAAATTACGGTGGTAAAAAAGAATTTACTGATAGAGTAAAAGTAACGGAATTGTATGAACGTTACAGATTAACACCTGAACTTATCTTTGAAGACGTAATGAAATTGCAATCAGGAAACTTATTATATGCCTAAAAGCATATTAATAATTTCTTCAAGTCCACGAAAAGGCGCTAATTCTGACACATTATGCGACCAGTTTTATGTTGGTGTTCTTGATGCTGGACATAATGTTGAAAAAATCTTTTTAAAAGATAAAAACATTAATTATTGTACAGGATGTGGCTACTGCAACGAACATAAAAAATGTTCACAACATGATGACATGGCTGAAATTTTAGAAAAAATGGTTAAAGCTGATGTAATCGTTTTGGCTACACCTATGTATTTTTATACAATGTCAGGACAGTTAAAAACTTTTATTGATAGATGCTGTGCCAGATATACAGAGATTTCAAACAAAAAATTTTATTACATATTTACTGCTGCAGAGCCAAGTGAAAATGCAATAAAAAGAGCACAAATAGAACTTGGGGGCTTTTTAGCTTGTTTAGAAAACCCAACAATTGTTGATGAAATTCATGCGACAGGTGTTTGGAAAGGCGGAGATATTTATGGCACAAATTACCCACAAAAAGCGTACGCTATGGGATATGCAGTAAACTAATCAACTAATTTGTTTTCAATCTTTTTTACTCTCAATTGAACGTCTTCTATTAATTTTCTGTTAATAGCCAGTAAATCCGCTAATATAGCAATTAAAGCTATTTGCACGCCTGAAATTATAAAAATAGACGCCAAAATTAACGATTGTACATGGCCTGTTCCTGCCCCATGGCAGAAATAGTATAGATATCTAAACCCAATAATAATACCAATAAATAGCGAAAATATAGCAATTGTTATAAAAAATCTAAAAGGTCGGTAGATTATGAAAATTCTTATCATTGTAAAAATTGAATTTTTAACATAATCAAACATATTTTTTACAAGTCTTGATTCTCTAACTTCAGGATTTGTGTGAATTGGCACAGATGTAATTTCTAACCCTTTAGGTTTGGCTTGAATGATTGTTTCCATCGTATAAGTGTATTTATCAAAGACATTTAGAAGCGAAGCAGCCTCTCTATTAAACGCTCTAAAACCACTCGGTGCATCTTGAACATCTGCAGATGAAACAAAACGCATAACGGTTGAGCCTAAATTTTGTAAAATTTTCTTTAATAGTGAAAAACTTTTAATATCATTAATTGGTCTTGCTCCAATTACAATATCAGCTTTATTTTCTAATATAGGCTTAATTAAGGTCTGTATATCATCTGCACAATATTGATTATCAGCATCCGTATTAACAATAATATCTGCACCTAACTTAACAGATTCACTTAAGCCCATTTTAAAGGCACTAGCAAGTCCTTGATGACGATTTAAACGAAGTATGTGATTAACTCCATTCCAACTGGCTACATCAACGGTTTTATCAGTAGAGCCGTCGTCAATAATCATCGTTTCAATAACATCAATACCTTCAATTTGTTTTGGAAGAGCTGTTAAAGTAATCGGCAAGCTGTCTTCTTCGTTAAAACATGGTATTTGTATAATTAGCTTCATATCTAGTTCCTTAAATTAATTTTTATTATACAATCATTATATGAATTTGACAATTTTATGGATAACATTAATTACAATTTTAGCCACAATTCTTAGAATAATAGGAATTGATAAGGCTGGTGGCTTATGGAATGACGAATATATTTCTTGGTCAATTGCAAATATTCCTCTAAGCAAAGCCTTTCTAAAAGGAATTGCATCTCAGTGTCATATGCCATTTTACTATTTATACTTAAAAGTTTTTTCACATATTAGTAATAATGATTTATTTTTAAGATTTTCTTCCGTAATTCCTGCAATGATATCAGTTCCGGTTATGTACTTAGTAGGCAGAACGAAATCAAAACTTTGCGGTATTTTATGTGCTCTATTTGTTGCCACAAGTAGTTTTTTAATTTATTTTTCACAAGAAGTTCGCTTTTATAGCATTTTATTCTTATTTTCAGCATTATCACTACTATTTACACTAAGAATTGTAAAAAAGCAAAACAAACACAATTTAATAGGGCTAATCGTTTCTAATTGTTTAATCCTATTTACTCATACAATAGGATTTGTATATGTATTTTTTAATTTACTTTTTGTTAGCATTATTTTAAAAAATAAAGAAAATTTCAAAAAAGTATTTATCTACACATGGAGTATCCTTACACTAACTTTAGCTTTGACGTCACCACTACTACTTAGAATTTTTACAACAGTTTCATTTTCTCAATGGTGGGCAAGTTTTTCAATAAACAGAATTGCACAAGTCTTTGTTGACTTTTTCACTCCGGTAATATCGCAAATATTGCCATTAGAAGCTTTAAACGGATATCATTTATATGCAAGTTTTGTATTACTTGCAACTATAATCACATTGACTGTAATTGTAATCGGTTTATTTTATAAAAAAGTAAAAAATGAAAATCTTATTTTTTATGTTGCATTGGCAGTTTTTGTAGTAATGATTTTAGCATCATTACTAGACAAAATGGTTTTCGAAGCAAAATACATTATGGAAATATACCCAATTCTAATTTTTGTATTCTTCAACACTATCCTAGCCTTCAATAAAAAAAGAATTAAAATACCTCTTTTATTAATCTTTTTTGCAATACAATTTGGATACTTGTTTACATCATATGCTGCACCAAAGGTTCAAAGAGAAGAAGGTCACAAATATGTTGCTCAACTTATAAATAGTGCGAAATTGAAACAAAATGATTATATTGTATTAACTTATTATCCACAAAACAGATTTGAAAAATATCAAGATTTTTCAAAATATAATGTAATTTCAATACACAAAGGTAATTTCAATGATTATATTTTACCAACAATATCTTATAAAGAAGCAGTTAAAAGTGGTAAAAAGCAATATAGAGGAACTTTTATAAACGCAACATTACCTGTAGGCGTTTTCCAAGGTAGTAAGTTAATTTATTATATTAATGACAACATCTACAAAAAAATGAAAACGGGACAAAAGGTTGCCTTTATATTTTTAGATAGTGTTTCATTTCTGGATGAAACAACATTTTCTAATGTTGTAACCAATACTAAATTTTACGAAGCGACACCTCTTTTATATATTATATTCTCAGACTTTAGAAATGAAATAATAAAAACAATTCCTGTTAACGCTAAAAATATCCATTATGAAGTAAAAGGATTTTGGACTTTAGTTTCATTTGAAAAATAGTTATCGAACATAAAAATCAGCAACAGCAAGAGGCTTATGCAGATTATTTTTATCAAATATTTCCATATAATAATGACCTTTTGAATGAAGTACAACATAATCTGTAAAAAAATGAGGTGAGTCTTTGTTGATTTTATATTCGTGCGTATAGACTATACCTGAAAATGTTTGATAAGGTCCTTTATCAGTTCCTGTGACAATTTGCACTTTAATAAACTCAGCTTTTATATTATGTTTAGACATAAACAGCCAATAAATACGTTGTTGCGGAGCAAAAACCCGTGACAAATCTGCCGAATTATATGGCGTAAAAGGATTCTTATTAAACACAATACCATACTTAAACCTTTTTGTAGCGTAACAAGGCATTGCTAAAATAAAAACTAAAAATAATACAATTAGCTTCTTCATAAATTATTGTCCAGAAACTGATGACTGAGTTTGTAACTCGTTTATTTTTTTCATAATTGCTTTTTTGGTTAAATCATCATTTTCACAATCAAAATATTTTTGATAATTTTCAATTGCTTTTTCTGTATTATTTTCATTTTCATAAGCTAAAGCCAATGCATAATACGCATACGCATAATCAGGACTTAGGGCTATAACTTTATTAAAGCAATCTTTTGAAGCTTTATAATCGCTTTGAGAAGCATAAACCAATCCCATATTAAACCACGCATCTGCATAGTTTTTATTTATTGAAGTCGCTTTTTTATAATAATAAATTGCCTTTTCCGGATTATTTTCTAATTTATATAAATTTGCGGTTTTAAATGCGGTTAATGAATCGTTAGGAGTTAACTTTAAAGCTTCAATATATTTTTCTAAAGCTTGAGTATTTTGTCCTGATTTATATAAAGTATCACCTTCGTTAATTAACTTTTTAACGTTATCTTCAATCTGTTCTGTCGGATTTTTAATCATCAAGTTGTCTAAATTATCTAATGTATTTTCAGTATTAGCTTGAGGACCTGATGTAAAATCACTATCAGAAACAGGCTTGATTACAACTTTTTCATTTGTAGCTGTTTCATTGTTATTTACTTCTGTATTCGAAACAACAGGTTCTTCTTTTGGAGCATGAGTCAACTTAAATGCATCATAATCCTTTTTATACATTTCATTTTCAGGATCAATTTCTAATGCTTTTTCATAACTCATTTGTGCACTATCATAGTTTTTAATACATTCATATGCTTGTGCCATACCGTAATAAGGATAACTTTGATTAGAATCTAATGACAATACTTTTTCAAAAGATTGAATTGCATCATTATATTTATCTTTAGTCAATAAAAGGTCACCTTTTGAAATTAGGGCTGAAATATAATTTTTAGACAATCTATCGTTAGATTTTTGTGCTAAAAGTTCCTCATAAAGTTTAATTGCTTCATCATATTTCTTTAAAGCGTGCAATGCTAAAGCTTTATTAGCCTTTACATCATAATTTGATGAATCAACTTGTAAGACTTCATCATAATATTTGATAGCTGTAATATAGTCATTTTTCTTATGATATTGATATGCTAACTCTTTTTTTACTTCAAGGTCTTTGTTATCTTTTGCTAATGCGGTTAACAAATTTTTAATAGCTAAATCATCTTTACCTTGATATTTGTATACAAGCGCTAACAGTTTGTATGCTTCAACATCATTTGGATAAGATTTTATATATTGAGTATATTGAGCAATAGACTCATCGTAAAGTTTCATGTCACACAGCAATTCTGCATAATATATCCTTAAGCCATTGAAATCTGGTTTCAACTTAAATATTTGCTCAAATTGTTGTTTTGATAAATCATATTTTTCTAATTGGTGGTAAGAAACTGCCAAATTTGCCCTAGCTTTCATATTGTCAGGATTATCAAGAAGTTCCATTTTTAACATATCAACTGCATTCGCATATTGTTTTTCTTGAAACAAAGCATAACCGTAATTTGCATAACTTTTGAATGTTGAAGGAGATGCTTTGTATGCTAAAGCGTAAGAAGTGTTTGCTAAAGCATATTTATTAGTTTTTAAATAAGCAGTAGCCAAACTTTCACGAGCGTCAGCTTGTTCCGGATATACAGCTAAAAATAAATTATAATACTCAATTGCCTTATCATATTTACCTTGAGAGAGAAGAACATTGGCAATATTTACATAATTATATTTGTACGCAGGAAATATATCTAAAGCTTGCATGTATGAGTTATAAGCATTATTCAAATCACCTGTTGATTGTAAAATATTACCGATACTAATGTAAATGAATGCATCATTAGGTCTTAAGCGAATAGCAATTTTGTAAGCACCTAAAGCATTATCATAATCACCAATATCAGCACATAAACCGGCTAACTTTGTATATAGAATTGCATCTTCGCCAGTCATGTCAATAGCTTCTCTAATCTTAGATATTGCGGCATCGTAATTATTACGATACTCAAGTTGGCATGCTTCTTGATAAAGTTGATGAGCTTCCTTTGTCATTGTTGCATTTGCAGGATTAGTAGTCATCATTAATATTATAAATAGTGATACAAATATTTTTTTCATGTCGAATTCCTCCGTATTCAAAGAATTTTAGCAGATTTTTTCAGATGTATCAAATATTTAAACTTGTGTAAAGTTAGCAAAACGGATTTTTCAAAGATACCGCATCAAGTGCGGTATGACATAGTAAAAAAACTCCTCTGAATAAGAGGAGTTAAAAATTTTGTGTATAGGGAAGGAAAATAAGGAAATTTTTATTTTCTCAATTATGAGAATAAGTTGAATGTTTTGTCTACATTATCTTTAATTAATGATTTTACTGAATCATATTCTGTTTTTAATGCTGAGTGTTCTGTATCTAATGCTTTCAAATCATTATCTAATAATTTTTCTTTACTATTGATTTTTGCTGTTTTTGAATTGTATTCTGCTTCTGCTTTTGCTAAATCTGTTGTATCTGATTCGATTGCTAAGTTGTTTGTGCCATCTACTGATACTCGTACTGGTTTATTGTTTTCATCTACTTTTGTTAATGATTCTAAGTAGAATTGACCTGATTGAATCATTTCATATAAATCTGATTCTGATATTGTTGCTGATACTGCTTTACCGTTTGTATTTACGATGAATTTTTGGTTAGTATCTGATTCTGGTTTTGATGGATCATACTTAGGATTTGGAACTGATGGTGATACGTTTTCACCTTTTTCATTCTTTAATGCATATCCTAATTGTGCTAAGTTTGATGGTTTTAATGAAATTTTTGTCATTTTACCATCTGTCCAATCTGTGTATGTTAATTTTTGTTTGTTTAATGCTTTTGTGTAATCATTAGCTACTTGTTCTGATTCGTCTGCTAATCTTACTTTTGTATTTGAGATTTGTTGTGATTTATATTCTACATCTGTCATTCTTGCTGTGATGCTTAATAATCTTGCTTGTGATGCTGCCATTCCCATAGTGCATTCTCCTTATATTTCCGTTTTTTATTTCCCTTTACATTATATATATCGGCTCAAATGCATGTAAACTTTAGCTTTTTGGCACCTTTCGTTACAATTGTTTACAAAAACAATAACTAGTAAAAATTTACAAGTTTAAAAGACGATGGTAAAAAAAATACTATTTATTATCACTAATATAAATCAGCTGTGAATGCTTATGCGGAACACTCTCTGCTATTTTATTGTAGTAACTTCCACCTATTAAAATAAACTTACCATCTGCAATTTTTGTAATTTTTCCGTTAATTGGCGAATATTTAAAATTATTTTATTTTTATTATACGCTTCAGCATTATATAAAAAAAGAAGACCACCTTGCGGTGGTCATAAAGTCTTTTCTTTGGTTTTGGTTATTTTTAGTTATTTTTGGTTTGTCGTTTTGGTTTGGTTTTTGAAAAATGTTTTTGTTAGTTAGAATAATTGATTGGTTGGTTGTTAGAAGTTAGAATTTGTCTTTCGATTCCTTATGCATATTTTGGTGCACATTCACTTGCGTATTTATCTACTGATGAACCGATTGCTTGATATTCTGCTTCTAATTGTTTTAATTGTTGTTCTAACTTTAAGCATTCATTATCAATTTGTTTATTTTTTACTTGTAATTTTGCTTCTTCTGCTTTTTGGTATTGTGCTTTTTGTTGGTCATATAAATTTTTGAACACTGCCATTTGGTATTGGTTTTGTGCTGTTGCATCTGCACTTACTTGACCGATTTGGTTTGTTCCTTGTAAGTATGCCATATTTTGTTGTGCGGCATTCATTGCATAGTTGTGAGATCCTACCATATATTGGCTCATATTGCCAAACATTGATGCTGGTGATGTTGTTAAATCATTCATTGATACACTGCCATCTGCGATTGCTGCTGTGTATGATTGTAGATCATACAACTCTTGTTTCTTTTGCATTAATTGATAGTTTTTGTCATTGATTTGTTGTTTTAATGACATTTTTCTGTGAAATAAAATTAATAAAGACATTTTTTCTAACCCCTAACCAAAGTTATTTTTATTTTAACTAACCAAATTTTCTTAACTTACGTTATTTGCTTTGTTTACTACTTTAAAATTTCTAGAACGATAACTTTTATTTTTACCTTATTTTCCTAGTTCGTTCTTTTAAAACCTTAACCTTTTTGAACCTTACATTTATATAAAGTATTCCCAAACCCAATAATTGCCATGTTTTGAGCATGTTGTTAAGTTTTGTTAAGATTGTATATACCTATTTATATATTTCGTCTGCAAATTTACAACTGAGGAGCGGGTTTCAGCTGAAACCCGCTCCTTTGCATGTTTTTAGTTTTTTATTAAAATTTAACCTTTTACAGCTCCATCATTTTCACCGGAAATAAAATATCTTTGCATTGCCAAAAAGAAAATCAAAATTGGAACTGTCGATAAAATTGAACCTGCAGCAATAAATCTCCAATTAGAGCTGAACATTCCTTGTAGATTATTTACCCCAACTGGAAGTGTGTACATAGATTCTTTTGTTAAGACAATACTAGGCCATAAAAATTCGCCCCAAGAACCGATAAATGTAAATATTGCTAATACAGCCAATGAAGGTTTTACCATTGGTAAAATAACTCGCCAGAAGACTTGAAAAACATTACAACCATCAACGATTGCAGCTTCTTCCATTTCTTTTGGGATAGTCATGAACGCTTGCCGCATTAAAAATATTCCAAATGCACTTACAGCAAATGGCATTACTAGCCCTATATAGCCCATTAAATTATTTACGGTATCCATCATGTTCAATTTGATTGTAATAAGATACACAGGCAACATAATGGCTTGAAATGGAACCATAATTGTTGCCAAAATAGCAAAAAATGTTATTTTCTTACCTGCAAAATTCATTCTTGCCAGTGGATAAGCAGCAAGAGATGATAGAATTAGATTTAGTAAAACTGTAGCGCCTGCAACAATCATACTATTCCAAAAATAAGCCATAAAATCGACTTTGTGCCAAACTCCGATATAGTTTTCCCATGTGAAATCGGTAGGGATAATTACCGGAGGATAGGCAAAAATATTTTCATTTGCACCTTTCAAAGATGTCGAAATTAACCATATAAACGGAAAAATAGACAACAAAGATACCAATATTAATACAGCATGAGATGAGGCCTTTTCAACAAATCGTCTTAGCATAACTAATTAACCACCAGGGCAAAGGCTTTCCCAATCCACATCATCATCTTCTTCGCCCGGTTCAGGAATATCATCACCATCTTCAAGCATTAACATTAATTGCAATTTTAATTGATGTTTATAATTTTCTCTAGCTTTTTCTATTGTTTTTGCACAAAAAGCAAAACTTGGAATTTCTTTAATTTCTATATAAAAGTATGGATTACCATTGAAGTCCAAATCAGTACCTTCAATTAGTGTCCAGTCTAAATTTAAGTAATAATCTAAGTCTTTATTCATTTGCAAAATCCTCTGTTAAAGGTTGATTAATCATAATTCCTTCCCCACCTATAACTTCAACTTGTTTACCGTTTAATTGTAAATATATAGGCAAGTTAGAATTTCTTTTTGTTGTTTTAATTAATTGGAATAATCTTTTGTAAAGACCGTCTGTACCACCACCAAGTTCAAATTCACCACTTAGGTTAATTACAACTTTAGACGGAGTTTCTGTAACTGAAATTAGTCTTGTACCTGCAGGAACTTCTGTGTATACACCTAATTTCTTTTCTTTTGCTGATGGACCGTTTACCAAAGATTTCAAAGCAAATTTTAAACGAGATGTGCCATCAACCTCTGGAACATACTCACGTTTAACTGCTCTATATACTTCTTCACCTTTTGAGTTGTGAGCGATGAAAAAAACGTATACATAATCTTTTTTATTCTTATTTGTATTTTCTTTTGGAGTTGTTTCTTCTGTCGGTTGCTGAGTTTCTGTTGGAGCTTGTGGCTCATCTACAATAACATCTTGGCTTCCAAAGAATGCCATTTTTACATAAACGACAACTAAGATTGCAACTATTAATAACCCAATTTTTTGAAATGCGTTCATATTACATCCATACTATTTCTTTTGTTCTGTATTCTTTGGCACAAAAACTGTACCGTCTAACATAATCTTGTTTCCCTTAATATCAAAATTATTAAGAGCAAGCTTTGTATTCTTATTATTTAACACATCAACAGTAAAATTCAATGGATTTATCAAATTTAATACATTTGTTAACTGTGTTAGGCTAATTTTTTGATTAAAGTTTTCAAATGTAACTTCAGAAACTTTAAATTGCCCGTTTTCAATTTTCATTTTTGAAGACATGTTTAATGTAACTGGTACATTTCTACCAAAAATTTGATTATTCATCTTCAAAATAAAATAGAACTTATCAGCTTTCAATTTAACATCTACGTCTTTTAATTCCATTAAATTCATAGGTCCAACCTTGATATTTAATGAATTTAGAAAAGTTAAATAATTTTTAGACAACAATGTTTTTCTTAAATCAACATCGGAAATTGTCATATTATATTTCATAATGAAATTTTCTTTAAATTTAATATCTTTTGTTGTTGCTTTAACGTAATTAAAGTCACAAACGGTATTTGCGTTAAATTGAGTAACGTATACGCCGTCAAAATCTAAATTATCACCGGAAATATCCAAACCTCTAAATCTACCTGCAGCCAAATCTTTTGCACTAAACGAATTCATTTTTACTTTAAATCCTTTAGCACCAGTAGACTTTTTCAACTCACTTTTTACAACTGAATTTGCGATTGCACGAGATAAAAAATTCATTCCTGTAATTGCTGTTAAAAATTTTGTACCTTTCATCGACATATCGTAAGGTTGAGCACAAAATTGAGTTAAATCATCTGCAAATGTAATTGAAGATGTTAGCATTATCGTAGTTAGAAGTGCTATTAATTTTTTAATCATTATTAAATACCTTTTTGACTTTGATACACCCATCGCAAGAACTTGCAATAGCTTTTATACAATCATTATAAACCAAAATTAGATTTTCGGCATTTTTAATACTTTTGTTAAGAAGAGGTTTTCCATTTGATATATCAATCTTTTCAGAGTCATTTAAACTATATGTTTCATAATTTAGCATGCTTATTGGCTCTATTAAATTATTTTCAACAATTTCTTTAGATGAAAAATCTTCCATTTTTTTAGAATTTTCTAATAGAAACTTACCCGCTTTCGTGCGAATTAATCTGGTTAAGTAACCTCCACAATCCAAAACTTGCCCTAAATCATTTGCAATCGAACGAATATATGTTCCTTTTGAACATTCAACATAAACCTGAGCCACTTGATTATCATAATCAAAATTTTTCAATTCAATTTTGTAAATAGTAACTTTTCTTGGTTTAATTTCAACAGATTTTCCTTCTCTTGCATATTCATAGAGTTTTTTACCATTAACTTTTATGGCTGAATAAATCGGTGGCAACTGTTCAATATCACCTTCAAATTTTTTTAAGGCTTGTTCAACATCTTCTTTTGCCACTTTTTTATCACTTTGAAATATTACATTTCCCTCTATATCATAGCTATCAGTAGCTTTTCCAAATTGAACAAAGGCTAAATATGCTTTATCATCAGATAAGTATTCGATTAATCGTGTAGAATTACCAATACAAATAGGTAAAACACCCTCTGCAAATGGATCTAAAGTTCCGGTATGTCCTATTTTTTTTATTTTCAAAAGTTTGCGAAAATAAGCAACAACATCGTGTGATGTTTTACCAACAGGTTTATAAACACTCAAAAAGCCGAACAATTAAACTTCTCCACGAGAGATTTTATTCAAGATTTCTGTAACTCTTGAACCACGTTCAATTGAATCGTCAGGAATAAATCTTAATTCCGGAGTTAATCTTAAACGAATACGTCTTCCAACTTCGTATCTGATTTTTGAAATGCTTGCGTTAATAGTATCAATTGATTTTTTCTTTTGGTCATCTGAACCGAAAACGCTATAAAAAACTTTAGCAAAAGAGTTATCATGACTTACTTCAACGTCTGTAATCGATACAACGCCTGCTAAACCACGAATTTCTTTACGCAAGATGTCCGAAATTTCTCGCATTAATTCTTTTCTAACTCGTTCGTTTCGTAAATTACTACTCATTGGACACCTACTTTAATTCAAAAAATTATAAACTCTTACGTTCAACTTCTTCTGTAGTTGAAACTTCAATTATATCGCCTTCTTTAAGGTCGTTAAACTTGGCAAAAGAAATACCGCATTCAAAACCTTGAGCAACTTCTTTTACGTCATCTTTGAAACGTTTCAATTGGTCAATTGCACCCTTGAAGATTTCAACACCATCACGTTTAAGAACAGCTGTTTTACTACGTACAATCTTACCTTCTGTAACATAACATCCGGCAATCTTAGTTGTTTTACCGATTGTAAATACTTGACGAACTTCGGCTTTACCAAGTTCAACTTCTTTAACTTCAGGTTCAAGTAATGATAACATTGTTTTTTCCATATCTTCTAAGATTTGGTAAATAATATCATATTTCTTGATAATTACATGTTCTCTTTCAGCTGCAGCTATTGCGTTTGAATCTTCTTTAACAGTAAAGCCTAAGATTAAAGCTTTTGATGCAGAAGCTAACATAACATCTGCTTCTGAAATATCACCAACACCAACGTGAATAATCTTAGTATCAATTTCATCTGAATCCATTTGAGCAATAGCTTGAGATACAGCTTCTGCAGCACCGTGAGTGTTTGCTTTAATAATCAAGTTCAATTGAGGAACATCAGCTTCACCGGAAACAGCTTCTTTTCTAATATGTGCCGGTAACATTTCGTCTAAACGTTTTGTACGTTCAGTTTCTTTGCGTTTTTCAATAATAGCTTTCATTTCTTTTTCGTTTGCTACTACTTCAAACTTTTCACCCGCTTGTGGAACTTCTGTCAAACCTAAGATTTCAACCGGTGTAGAAGGTTCCGCACTCTTAATTTTTTCACCTGAATCAGAGATTAAAGCTCTAACACGTCCGCAAGCAGTACCTACAACAACACAGTTACCTGTATGTAAAGTACCGTTTTGAACTAACAATGTAGCTACAGGACCTTTACCTTTATCTAAGTTTGCTTCAATTACAACACCTGATGCTTGTGTATTTGGATTTGCTTTCAAATCCTGCATTTCTGCTACTAACAAGATGTATTCCAACAACTCATCAATACCCTGACGTTGTAACGCAGAAACTTTGCAAGTAATAGTGTCGCCACCCCAAGCTTCAGGTACTAAACCGTGTTCTGTTAATTGAGTTAAAACTCTATCAGGATCAGCGCCGGCTTTATCAATTTTGTTTACCGCAACAATAATTGGTATTTCAGCAGCCTTTGCGTGGTTAATAGCTTCAATAGTTTGAGGCATAATACCGTCGTCAGCGGCAACAACTAAAATTGCAATATCTGTTGCCTTAGCACCTCTGGCACGCATTTCTGTGAACGCTTCGTGACCTGGTGTATCTAAGAATACAACCTTTTTACCATCGTGAAGATAAATTGTATAAGCACCGATTGATTGAGTGATACCACCGACTTCGGTATTTACAATTTTATGTTTTGATGCACGAATACTGTCAAGCAATGTAGTCTTACCGTGGTCAACGTGTCCCATAATACTAATTACCGGTGCTCTGCGAACCATGTTCTTTTCATCTGCTTTTAAAGCTTCTTTTTGTTCTTCTTTTTCCATTTCTTGTTGAATATATGCATCTAAGTCTTCTGCAAGAACTTCTAAACCATATTCAGCACAAACTTTTTTTATTACGTCAACATCAATCAATTGGTTAACTGTTGCCATAATACCGTTTAACATCAAAAATTTAACAATTTCCGCAGGAGTTTTTTGAATTTTATCAGCTAACTCTTGAATAGTCATAGCTGTTGTTACAACTAATTTTGTTACAGCTTCTTTTTCTTCTTCTTTGTGAACATGTTTTTTATGTTTTTGAGCTGCAGCTTTTTCCAGTGAAATTCTTTCTTGTTCTTCTTCTTTAGAGATTTTATCTTTTCTCTTTGAATCAGGTTTATGTTTTGAACCATAGTTACCTTTGTTTTCATAAATATCTTGAGGGATAATATGACGTTCTATAGGCTTGTTGTTATCAAATGGTTTCTTACCTGATTTATCACCAGACTTTGCATTTCTATCAGGTCTTCCTGCAGGCTTAGTTGTACCTTCTTGAGGTCTTGCAGCACGTCTTACAATTTCAAGACGGTTAACAGGTTGAATCTTTTTAACAACTTGAACCTTTGGTTGTTCTGGAGTTGATGTTTTTTCAGGAGCAGAAGCTTTTTCACCAGTTTGAACAGTTTCAACTTTACGTTCAACTTTTTCGATTAGAGGTTTTTCTTCTGCTTTTTGAACCTCTTTTTCTACAACTTGAACCTCAGGTTTTGCTTCTGGTTTCGCTTTTTTTACAATGAAAGCTTTTGGTTTTTTGACTTCAACTTTAGAGCCACCGGCAATAAAGTCTTTTAACTTTTTACATTGTTCCGGCGTTACTGAACTTGAGTGGGTTTTCACGACAATCTGAATTTGAGCTAATTTTTCAATTACCTCTTTACTTGTTAAACCTACCTCTTTTGCTAATTCGCTTACTCTAATATTACTCAATGTTAACCAATTTTCCTTTCAATTCTTCTGAAATTGCACATTTTAAGACTTTTGATAACCTATCTTTTCTTAATGCTTTTTCAATACACAATTTATTATAACAAAGATATACTGATCTGCCAAATATTTTAGAATTTGGATTTAGAATAACTTCATTATTTATTCTATCATTTGTTATTTTTATCAGTTGCGAAGAGTCTTTCAACTCACCACACCCGATACATTTTCTCAACTTTTTCATTCCTAATTTACTTCTGCCAATTTTTCCAGTTTTAATTTTTGGTCATATTCAATTAATAAATGTAAAAGTTCGTCTAAATCACCGTCGATTACTGTCCAAACATTTAAGTTTTGACCGATACGGTGGTCAGTTAAACGACCTTGAGGGAAGTTATACGTTCTAATACGTTCACTTCTATCGCCAGAACCTACTTGTGAACGACGTAAGTCTGTAATTTCTTTTGTTTGTTTTTGAACTTCTAAATCATATAATTTAGCTTTCAAAATTTGCATTGCACGTTCTTTATTTTGTAATTGAGAACGTTCTTCTGTACAGAAAATCATAATGCCTGTTGGTTTGTGAAATAAACGAGCTGCAGTTTCTACTTTATTTACGTTTTGTCCACCGGCACCACCTGAACGAGCAGTTGACATTTCAATATCTTCCGGTCTGATTTCAATTTCTACATCATCTACTTCCGGCATAACCGCTACTGTAGCAGTTGATGTATGTACACGACCTTGTGATTCTGTTTGGGGAACACGTTGTACACGGTGCACACCTGATTCATATTTTAATTTTGAATATACTGCATCACCTTTTATTGAAATAATAATTTCTGAATATCCGCCAGCTTCACATTCAGTTTTTGAAAGAATTTGAGTTGACCAACCTTGTTTATCGGCAAACTTCAAATACATACGTGCCAAATCGCCGGCAAAAATATTGGCTTCATCACCACCCGCACCACCACGGATTTCAAGCATAATATCCTTGTCATCCATAGGATCACGAGGAAGAAGTAATATTTTCATTTTTTCTTCGTATTCAGCAATTTTTGCTTCGTTTTCTTCAATATCAGATTTCAAAAATGCTTTCATTTCTTCATCTGATTCAGCCTTAATCATTTCTTTTGCATCATTAATTGCATCTACAGCTTTTTTCCAAGCATAATAAAGTTCAACGGTTTCTTCCATTGATTTTCTTTGTTTTGATAAATCTTTAAATCTATTATAATCCTGAATAACAGCAGGATCTGAAAGAGTCAAACCTAATTCGTTGTACTTTTCTTCTATTTGCTTAATTTTATCTAACATGTCTTTCATAACAAGAAACCTCGCTTTTAATAAAATTATATCAAAAACAAGATTTCTTGCAATTAAGCGTTTAAAATCAATTATAATAACTTACTTAACTAAAGTAAGAAAAATCTTTAGCGTGATTTGAAATAATTGATTTTACAGATTCATATTCTTGTTGCAATGCTGAATATTCTGTATCTATTCGTTTTGCTTGCATATCCAATTGTTTTTCTTTTCTGTTTATTTTCGCCATTTGGGTATTATATTCTGCTTCTGCTGTTGCATCATCCGATTTATCATATTCTTCTATAATACTTGTTGCAGAAGACAATGATACTTGTTGACCATCTTTTACCAATGCCAAGTAACCGCTCAATAAACCTTGAATCAAGAATTGTGAGTTTTTCAATTGATTATATAATTCAACACTTGCCGGAGTCTCACCGTTCTTCAACTCTTCTTTATCTATTAAACTTTGTTCGTATTCTTTCCAAAGAGTAGTAGATTCTTGAAGTTTTCTAGTATATTCATTATACTCTTGTTCATATTTTTCTTTTAATGGATCAACATAGCCAGAACCAGATAAGTCATCTTTAGCAACACCCTTTGCAACATCAATGGCATCATTCCAAGCTAATTCTTTATAAGAAGCACTGTCGTATGTAGTTTTTGCCAGATTTTCCCACTCTTTAACAGAATAACCTTTTGAGTTATATGTCATTGTGTATTCTTTTGAAGTATCCAATGAAACTTTTTCACTGTCACATTTTGTTCCAACAGATATACTTTGTCCGGCATGTGAATTTAAAGCCATAGCCATTAAACGTCTTGCTAATTCTGAAACATTTAAGAAATAGAAATCATGATCGGTACCACCTTTGTCGGTACCATTACCAATAATTGTTTTTTTAGCATCATCCTTTGCTCCATTTGTAGCTTTTCTTTCGCTATAATGCTTGTTTTTGTCTTGATAACCATTGATATTGTTTTTCAACTCATCTAAGAAACCTTGCAAGCTTTTCTTTAAGCCTGAAACATCTTTTAAACCTAAACCTGATGCTATTGATTTAATAATTGCATCACCAATGTTTTGAACATTTTGTTGTGCTTGTTGAACCGGTACACCTCTTTTATCACCATCATCGCCAATTCTGACAAGTTTATCGTCTTGTGCATTTATCAATTCCCACAAATTGTTTGTTTTAAACTCATTATTTGCATCGTTTTGATTTTGAAGATGCGAACCATTCCAAGCTGCTAAAGTTACACCACTTGATTTTTTAAATATCTCTTCAATGTTACTAACTGTATGATAAGAAGGATACTCACCATAACTATTTGTTATATTATTAAGTTTTGCTCTCCAATTATCCGCTTCTTTTGCTTTTGTTGCATTATAATTACTTTTTACTGCATCATATGATACAGGTGGCATATCTGGGGCTTTTATTTCTGAAGGTTTTGGACAAGTTGGCTTTGCAACAACTTTATTATAAGATTCCAAAGATTTTGGAGATAACCCATCCGAAGCACGTTGTACCGAATAACCCTGTTCTTCTAACAAGCTGTATGTTAACGGTATATTATTATTTGAACCATTCGAGAATGATAATGTTTTATTATTCAAAGCTTCTGTATACTTTGTTGATACAGCTTCCGAATCATTTGCTAAACGCATTTTGTCCATAGCAATTCGTTGTTGTCTTAATTCTACTGAAGACAACCTTGATGTGATTGTTAATAGTCTTGCTTGTGATGCTGCTAAACCCATAACACATTCTCCTTTTACTACGTACATTTTACATGTCGGTACATGTTTCGAAAAACTTTAGCAAATATTAAGTTTTTGTTACATTAAATACTAGTAATAAAAAGAGGCTAATAAAACCAGCCTCTTTGTATCTTTATAATTTACTCAATTATTTCTTTTCAGGAACTGCTATAGGAGTTGCTGAATGATTTGCAGCATCTACTTGTTCAGCTACATCTGAATTTTGTTTTGCTTGTTGTTTTAATGCAGATTGAATATCTGTTGGGTTATAATCTTTATTTACATATTCAATTTTTGCATTCTTTTTCAAACCGTCAATGAATTTTTCCAATACATCAACTTTCTTTTGATTTTCTAAGTATAGAATAATCTCAGGTTTAACTTTTTCAAATGAATCTTGACCTGCAGCTTTTCTATCTGTAACCATAATAATGTGGTAACCATAAGTTGTTTTTACAATACCGCTGATTGTATTTGGTTTCATAGAAAATGCTGTATTAGAAAAACCGTCTACCATTTCTTGTTTAGAGAAGAAACCTAAATCACCACCCATTTTTGCTGATTCAACATCTTCTGATTTTTCTTTTGCAACTTTTGCAAATTGTGCAGGATTTTTTTGAACTTCTGCTAACACAGCTTGAGCAGTTTTTAATTTTTCATCCATTTGTTTTTGAACCATTTCATTAATTTGAGCATCGGTTAAGTCTGCATTTTTAGCATCAGCTTTAATTAATTCTTTCATTTCTTCCGGATTAGCAGCAATCAAGATGTGTGAAGCTCTAACTTTGTCCGGATATTTGAATTTTGATAGATTTTGATTGTAATATTTTTTTGCATCAGCTTCTGTAACTTTTACTTTTTCAATCATATCAACTAATTTTTTCATTTTAACTTCTTCAGTTAAATCTCTTTTAAATTCAGCTAAAGTTACACCGTTTTGTTTCAAAATTTCATTGAATTTAGCTTTAGAACCAACTTTTTCAATAATGCTTTGAAGTTCTTTATCCGTATCAGCTTTAGTCACAACAATATGACGTTTTTCCATTTCATCATTAATTAATGAACGAATAATTAATTCACTAACAACTCTGTCTTTTATCATTAAGTACATAAAGCTTTGCTTATCAACATTTTTTTTGTTCAAACCAAACATTTGCAATGCCGGATTGTTAATTGTTTGATTGAATAATTTATCATAATCAGCTTGAGTAATAACTTTGTCATTAACCTTTACGATTGCTTCACGATTCTTTAATGTGCAACCTGTAAATAACAAAGCTGAAAATAATAAAATCGCTAATAATTTAATTGATTTCATATAAATTCTCCTTATTGATTGTCTTTGTATTCATAACAAATTTTATTAATATAATAAAACAAATCCATCAAAATGTTAAATATTTCATTAAATTTCATATACCTATTGTTAAGCAATATTATTGAATTACCCTCTGTGCAAGACTTCGGAGCAACAGTAAACTTAATATTTTTTGTAATATTTGACGGTAATTTTGCCGAAACAATTCTCCACTCAGGAGCTGAATAAGGCGTATAAATTCTAATTAAGTCACTTGTTTCTCGAATTACGGATATTTTTGCATCTGTAGCTGAAAGCCTTAATCTAATCAACTTAATAAGATTTTCAACAGGTTCCAGAGATTTTGCAAATCTGTCATTCCATTCATCGACAATATAATCTAACTCTGTAGTTGATTTTACATCTGCCAGACGTTTATATTCAATCATTTTTTGTTCACTTGAACCTACCCATTCATCAGGAATATAGGCTGTTACATTGATATCAACTATAGTTGGAGTAACATTTTCAACCTTTTCGCCTTGAATTTCGTGAATTGTATCTTCTAACAATTGACAATATGTATCAAAACCTACATTTATCATATGTCCATGCTGTTTTGTTCCAAGAAGATTTCCTACTCCGCGAATTTCCACATCTCTTAGGGCTATTTGATATCCGCTACCTAGAGTCGTAAATTCTTTTATTGCTTTTAAACGTTTTGTGGCTTCTTCTGTAAGATTTTTATTATGTTTATAGAAACAATAGCAGTAGGCTTGTTTTTCACATCGTCCTACACGTCCTCTTAATTGGTACAATTGAGCAAGTCCAAATTTATCAGCATCATGTATAATTATAGTATTTGCATTTGGGATATCTAAACCGGATTCAATAATTGTTGTTGAAAGTAGTACATCATACTCATAATTTGCAAAATCAACCATAACTTTTTCAAGTTCTGATTCGTTCATCTTCCCATGTCCTACACAAATTCTAGCATTAGGAACTATCTTTTGAAGATGTAATTTGAATTCATCAATGGTTTCCACCCTATTATAAAGATAGAAAACTTGTCCGTCTCTGTCTAATTCATGTACGATAGCATTTCTTATTGCCGTATCATTTTCTTCTCCGACAAAAGTTTTTACAGGAAGTCTATTTTTAGGTGGAGTGTTAATGATTGACATATCTTTAATGCCGGATAAAGACATATAAAGAGTTCTCGGAATTGGAGTTGCTGACATAGAAATTATGTCAATATTTTCACGTAATTGTTTCAATTTTTCTTTATGACGAACACCAAACCTATGCTCTTCATCAATTACAAGCAAACCTAAATCTTTGAATTGAACCCCATCTTGTAGCAATCTATGAGTTCCTATTACGACATCACATTCACCAAGTGCCATTCGTTTCAAAGTTTCTTTTTGCTCCTTTGCACTTCTAAAACGGCATAACAAATCAACATTCATTGCAAATGGTTTAAATCGTTCTGATATCGTTTGATAGTGCTGAAGAGCCAATATTGTTGTTGGTACAATTACCGCAACTTGTTTGCCAGAAGTTATCGCCTTAAATATAGCCCGCATAGCAACTTCTGTTTTACCAAAACCTACATCACCGCAAATAAGCCTGTCCATAGGACTTTCTGATTCCATATCTTTTTTAACATCTTCTATGGCTCTCATTTGGTCTGGAGTTTCAACATATTCAAAGGCTTCTTCCATTTCAATTTGCCAATTTGTATCAGCATCAAACTGTATACCTTTTCGCATTTTTCTTTTTGCATAAAGCCTTAATAAATCATATGCAATAGTTTCAACTGCTTTTTTAACTCTATTTTTAGTATTTTCCCAGTCGTTACCACCCATTCTTGAAAGTTTAGGTTTTACAGCACCTGAACCTCTATAACGACATAACAGGTTAATTTGTTCGGCAGGAATATGTAATTTATCTTTTCCCGCATATTCAATTGTTAAATAATCTTTTAATTGTCCATCAATTTCTTGTTGAGTCAAACCTTGATATATACCGACACCATGAATTGAATGAACAACATATTCACCGGCTTGTATATCATTTATACTTTCAATGTATTCAGCTTTTTCTTTATAATAATTTTTCTTTGTTGAAGTTATTTCCTTAGAACGTTTATTAAAGAGTTCTCTATCAGTTAGCAAAAGAAACTTACAATCATCTGAAATAGTTCCAAATGAGGTTAAACTTTCTAAATAAGTGCAATCAAAAATTTCATTTTCTGTTAAAATTTCTCTCACACGTTCAGGATAATCTGTTGAAATTAAAACATCATAAGAGGTATATTCTTTAATATATTTTGCAATTTCAACAATATTCGCATTAAAGTTTTTTACAGGTTGAGCATCAAATTCTAAAACGTCTTCAAACTCACTATCTATAAAATTATTCATACCAATTTTCACAAAAGAAGCAATCGTTTGAATAAAATCTTCGTATAATATGTGATTTTTATCTTTTAACTCGTAATTTAAGGCTAATTTTAAATTTTCCGCCTTTTGATTTATATAGCCTTCGTCTAAGAATTGATATTTTGAATAAATTTCACTCGCTTCATCGAAAATAATTATGTAATCTTTTAAATAATCAAAAACACTAACTAAATTTTCATTAAAATAAGATTGGTAAACTTCAATACCTTCAAAGTAATTATCCTCTTGAACCAAATTTAAAAGTTCTTTTGGCATTTTAACTTTTTCATTTGAAATGAACTTATAAATTGGCAATATAGTTGTGTATTGAATCTTTTTAATTGATTTTTGAGTTTCGTTATTGAAATACCTGATATCAACAACATCATCGCCCCATAACTCAATTCTTATTGGATTTTCATCTAAAGAAAAAATGTCAATTATATCCCCACGAATAGAAAATTCACCAACGTCAGAAACCATAACTGAACGTTTATAACCAAATTCTACCAATGTTTTAGCTATAGATTGAATATCAAGTGTTTGATTTAATTTTATCTCTACTGAATTTTTCCTAAAAAAATCTTCTTTTGGAAATTTTTCTAACAAAACTTTTACCGGTGCAAATATAATATCAGGTTTATTTCTTAAAATTTCTATCTGTTTTGCGTATTCATACTTATTTGAATTCACAGACTCATACATGGATACCGTCTGAAAAGGTAACATTTCAGACTCTTTTGCAAAAATCTTTTTATAATCAGATTTATATTTAAGAGCACTTTGTTCATTTGAGGTTACAAACAAAATCTTTTTGTCAGAATATTCAATGATTTTGTTCAGTAAAATCAGTCTAAAAAAAGACGTTAAACCACTTACTGCAAAAGACTTATTTTTTGCTATCTTATTTTTTAAACGAGAAAAGTTTTTACAATCAAAATTTAACATTATTCTTTAAGGTTAGGACTTTGATAATCCACACCAATATCTTTTAAAGCGTTAATAAAATGTTCAGCACATGCTTTTTGAACATCGGGAGGAACAACTCTTAATAACTCAATAGTTCTTGATATTACAGGATCTTTATCGTACCAACGATTACCATTAACAGGTTTCACCATTTCGTAAAACTTATCAATAGCATCTTTAGAAACTTTTTCTTCAATCTTTTTCAAAAAAACTTCAGCTTGAGCTCTTAATTCATCTTGATAATTCTTTAATAGCTCAACGACTTCTAACAATAAGGGATCATGTTCATACCAACGTCTATAAGCGGGCTTCATCAAGACCTCCTTGAACTGCATCTACCGACACGCGTTCAATCTTGCCTCCTAAGGCCTTAATCTTATCTTCAAAGTTTTCATAACCTCTATCAATGTGGTGTAAGTTTTCAACTTCAGATGTACCTTCTGCCATCAATGCAGCAATCACTAACGAAGCACCTGCACGCAAATCACTTGCTGAAACAGTTGCACCCATAAGTTTTTTAACACCTTTTATAATTGCATGATTTCTGTCTTGGTGAATATCTGCCCCCATACGTCTTAAATCAGGCACTTGCATAAATCTGTTTTCATATAAGCTTTCGGTAATGATACCAACACCATTTGCAGTTGATAAAAGAACCATTGCCATAGATTGTAAATCTGTTGGAAATCCCGGATAAGGTTGAGTTACAAAGTTTACGGTATTCAATCTACCTTTTGCTGAAACTTCAATTGCTGTAGGTTCAACCAATTTAATATTTGCGCCCATTTTCAATAACTTGTTATTGAAGAACGTTAAATGAGCCGGATAAATATTTTTAATAATTGCAGAACCACGAGTTGCAACAACAGCACTCATAAATGTACCTGCTTCAATTCTATCAGGTATTGTAGTGTATTCAATTGGATGTAAATCATCTTGAGTAACACCATTGATAACGATATCTGATGTACCAGCACCAACAATATCCGCACCCATTGTATTTAAAAAGTTCGCTAAATCAATAATTTCAGGTTCTCTTGCAGCATTTTGAATCTTTGTAGAACCTTCTGCCAAAATTGCAGCAAGCATAATATTTTCTGTAGCACCAACTGAAGGAATATCTAAATAAATTTCAGAACCTTCCAGTTTTGTTGCTTTCGCATGAACATAACCATTTTCAATTTTAATATCAGCCCCTAAAGCCTCTAAACCTTTGATATGAAAATCCACACGGCGTTCACCAATTGCACATCCACCCGGAAGTGCAACAATAGCTTCTTTACATCTTGAAACTAACGCACCTAAAATAATGAAAGATGCTCTCATTTTACTAACTAATTCGTATTTTGCTGTAACATTAGTTATATCTGTTGCATCAATAGTAACAGTTTTGTTAATTTTATCATAGTGAGTTTTCGTACCCAATTGTTCAATCACGTTAAGCATAATCTCAACGTCTGTTAAATCAGGCACATTGTGAATTACAGTTTCACCCTTAGCTAGAATAGCTGCCGCCATAAGTTTCAATACTGCATTCTTTGCCCCGCCTATACTAACTTCGCCTTTAAGAGGGGTTCCACCTGTAATTATATATTTGTCATCTGAATTTTTAATCATAACTTTTCTTCACTTATAATACAACTTATAAAAAATATGTAAATACTCTAATTAATTATTGAAGGTTCTGTGACCGCTAAAAGCCTTTAAACCCAAATATTTAGCAGACATTCCAAGTTCTTGTTCAATTCTGATTAATTGGTTATATTTAGCCATTCTGTCTGAACGAGAAGCCGAACCTGATTTAATTTGACCGCAATTTGTTGCAACAGCTAAATCTGCAATAAATGTATCTTCTGTTTCACCGGAACGGTGTGAAGCAATTGCGGTATAGCCTGCTGAGTGAGCCATTTCGATTGCAGCTAATGTTTCAGTTAGCGTACCAATTTGATTTACTTTAATTAAAATTGAGTTTGCAATTTTTCTTAATATACCTTCTTGTAAGCGTTTTGTGTTTGTAACAAACAAATCGTCACCTACTAATTGACATTTATGACCGATTTTTTGAGTAAGTAATCTCCAACCTTCCCAATCCTCTTCAGCCATACCGTCTTCAATTGAAATAATCGGATATTTACTTACTAAATCAGCTAAGAATTCAACCATTTCTTCTCTTGTTAAAATCTTACCTTCACCAGCCAATGTATATTTTCCATCTTCGTAGAATTCGCTTGAAGCAAGGTCAATACAAATTTTAACGTCGTCTGTAGTATATCCGCCCTTTTCAATTGCTTGAATAATCATTTCGATAGCTTCTTCATTTGAAGAGATACTAGGAGCAAAACCGCCTTCATCACCAACTGAAGTAGCATATTCTTTATCTTGTAAAATATGTTTCAAGGTATAAAAGATTTCTGAACCCATTCTTACAGCTTCTTCAAAAGAACCTGCACCAACCGGAGCAATCATAAATTCTTGAAAATCAATATTATTATCAGCATGAACCCCACCGTTAATAATATTCATCATAGGAACAGGTAATGTAATTGCTGAAATACCGCCAAGATATCTGTAAAGTGGCATTTTGTAAGCTAATGATGCAGCCTTTGCAACAGCTAAAGATACACCCAATATAGCATTCGCACCCAATCTTGATTTATTATCTGTACCGTCAAGTTCTAACATTAATTTATCAATATTATATTGATTTGAGGCATCTTCACCTATTAACTCGGGCGCAATGATATTGTTAACATTGTTTACAGCTTTAGTAACGCCTTTACCGCCAAAGCGAGATTTATCATTGTCACGTAGTTCAATAGCTTCATATATACCGGTTGAGGCACCTGATGGAACTGCAGCTCTGCCAACTACGCCTGAAGCTAATCTTACGTCAACCTCCACTGTTGGATTTCCACGTGAATCTAATATTTGTCTTGCTACGATATCTTCAATTAATGTTGGCATGATTTTCTCCGAATTTATTTTTTACATTTCGATTATTTCACAAAATTCATACTATTTCAATAGTAACAGTGTTTATGTTATATTTGTTTATGAAAAATTAAGGAGTTAAATCATGGGAATTAAATCAATTATTCTTGCTGCCGGTAAAGGCACACGCATGAAGTCAGAAAAATCAAAGGTTTTACACACAATTTTTGATAAAACTTTGTTAGGATATGTTTTAGATGCAGTTAATGGTACTCATATGATTGAACAATCATACGTAATTGTTGGTCACCAAGCTGAATCAGTAACAAAATTTGTTAAAGAAAATTACGGTAACAATGCCAAAACAATACTTCAGACACCTCAATTGGGCACAGGGCACGCAGTAAGCATGGCTTGCGAAGATTTGGACAACTTTGAAGGTGAAGTTATTATCCTTTGCGGAGATACACCATTAATCACATCAAATACAATAGCAAACTTTATAGATGCACACAAAGATAATAAAGCTGACATTACAGTAATGAGTGCAATTTTTGAGAATCCAAAAAATTATGGCAGAATTGTTAGAAATATCGACCAAACATTGAAAAAAATTGTAGAAGAAAAAGATGCTTCAAAAGAGGAAAAACAAATTCAAGAGATTAACGCCGGAATCTATTGCATTAACTGGCAAAAGGTTAAAAAAGCTTTCTCTGAACTAAAAAGCAACAACGCTCAAGGGGAATATTACTTAACTGATATCATCGCTTGGGGTGTAAAAAAGAATTTAAACGTACAAGCATTTACATTAAAAGATAACAGTGAAATTTTGGGTATTAATTCAAAAGTTCAACTTGCAGAAGCTGCAAAAATATTAAATCATAGAAATTTAAGAAAATTAATGGAAAAAGGTGTTACTATCGTTGATCCTGAAACAACATGGATTAGTGAAGATACAGAAATCGGAACTGATACGATTGTGTACCCTTCTGTTTACATCAACGGTAAAAACAAAATTGGTAACAATTGCCAAATTGGTCCAATGTCACATATCAGAGGAAATTGTAACGTTGGGAACCACGTAAGAATCGGTAATTTTGTAGAAATTAAAAATTCAATTATCAAAGATAATACAAATGTGTCACACTTAAGTTATGTTGGCGACAGTGAAGTCGGTTCTCACGTAAACATTGGAGCCGGTACAATTACTGCAAACTACAACCCCGTAACAAAAGTTAAGAACAAAACTCTTATCGGAGATTATGCAAACACAGGCTCAAATTCAGTATTAGTAGCTCCAATTCAATTAGAAGAAGGCGCTTTTGTAGCTGCAGGCGCTGTTGCAACAAAGAATGTAAAAGCTTGGGCTTTAGCATTAAGTAGAGCTCCAATGAAAATATTTGAAAATTGGGTAAAGAAAACAAAAGAATAGTAGAGGTAACAATGGCAATAAAACCTTGGACAGAATATTTTTTAGACTTAGCAAAAACATGTGCCAGTCGTTCAAACTGTATCAGAGCTCAAGTTGGAGCCGTTATTGTTGGTGAAGATAAGAAAATCAAAGCAACAGGATACAACGGAACACCATCAAAGGTTGAATCTTGTGCTGAACGAGGCAAATGTTACAGAATAGAACACAACATTGAATCAGGTACAAAATATGAAACATGTCGTTCTATTCACGCTGAACAAAATGCCATAATTCAGGCCGGACAAGACCGCTGTAAAGATGCAACAATGTATATTTGGGGACACCAAATGATTTGCATACTTTGCAAAAGATTCATTGTACAATCAGGAATAAAAGATGTTTATTTACAAAAAGATGAAACAACACCGGTTGTACACGTTTCGGTAGATGATATTCGAAGAGATTTAGAAAATCAATAAAAAAAAAGGCGGGTTGAATTTATTCA